>JBLMXD010000158.1:0-2997 GCA_050257575.1 Alphaproteobacteria bacterium
ACTGTCCCGTCGCCCTGCCAACTAGAGGGATTACGATCCACTCCGCGTATGGCCAGTCGGATCGCCGGCGAACGTTGCCACTGCCATTCGCGCAAGAACTCATTTGTCTTGGCGGGAACGAGCGGGCGAATCGCATCGGGCGAAATGGTGCTCTCAAGATTGAGTCGAAAATCGTTTGGGGCGTCAAAAAGATCTGCCCTCAGTTGGCCGGTCTGATGATGCACGCGCAATTCCCGAATGAATGTGCGCTGGCCATCCCACGAAAAATCAGCCGTTAGATCGGAGAACGGCACGTTTTTATAGGTGAACTGGCCAAAGGCAGCGTGCCCAATGAACCTCGGTCGAAGTTCTTGTCCGTCGAAACCAAGTGAGCCGGCGATTTCCAGCCGGGGAGGCGACTGAAATTCCGCGTCGGCCAGCGGTTCCTGCAAGCCGAAGGCAACGAGGAATGCCTTCAAATCAAGGCTGCTGCGAATCTGGAACTTGGCGGTGTTGCTTTCTCGCCTCCAATCGCCGCGTCCGGCGAAAGTGCCCATCCGGTCGCTCCATTCACAATGAGCGACATCCAGTCGCTGGTTATTCCATTCGATTGCAGCTGAGAGATCTCTGATTTCGTAGTTGCCGAATTCCAGTCGATCCCCGCGCAGCGATGCTTCTACATGAGCGTTTTCGATTTCTGCGATGTCTCCGCTGAACTTCACCTGCAAAGTAGGAGGTCCACCCGGGAACTTGAACTTTTGCAGTTCATTGAACGCGCGTTGCGCGATCATCAATCGGCTTTGCCATTCTTCCGGCGAAAGCGACTGCGACGGCCGGTAATTCTCTCGCTTGATCAACTGTCCCCTGGCAGTGACCCGAATCCCGCAAAGAATTCCCTCCGCTTGACTGACGTAAATCTGTTCAGGGGGAAAATAAACATGTGCGCGCAGATTGGTCAGTTGTGGCCGACTGATTTTTCCCTCAGCGGTCTTGAATGGAAACGTGATTTGCGCATCGCGCACATCCAGAGCGTTGAGAAACGGTTCGTTATGGAGGAGTGCGGCGTAATTGATGTCGAGGGAGATTTCGTTGATCAGGGCAATGGTGTTTTCGCGGTTGTTGTAATCAAAAATCCTTACGTGTTTCGCTACCAAACCGCGGAACGGGTCCAGGGTTAGCCGCCCGATATGGGCTTCTACGCCGCGCTTACGTAGCTCTTCAACCACACGGGCGCGCCATTCCCGGCCAAATCCTCGTCGCGCGAGATAATAACCGCCGCCGAAAATCGCGACAACGGCGACGAGAACCATTAGTCGGATGGCAAAGGCAATAACGCGACGCGCCCGGCGCAACCGTAGAGTTTGGGGAGAACGGCGAACTTCGGTTGGTTCCAGAACGAGGGGCATGCTGATGATGAAGCGTTAAGCTATTGAAGCCTTCGCGGGATAGGTCAATTTAGCCCTTAACGGTTCAACGCATCAACGTGATTTCAACCTCCGATCTTCCTGCTGTGAATGCCACGTGTAATCTCGTGAGCACGGTCTTCATTTCGATGGGCTGGTATTTCATCAGGCGCGGCGCGTGGCGCCGTCACATGGTATGCATGATTATAGCATTGGTTTCGTCGCTCTTTTTTCTGGTTGGATACATCACTTATCATGCTCAAGTGGGGGAAAAATCTTCAGGATATACCGGCTGGCTCGCTGCGGTTTACTTCCCGGTGCTTGCCTCGCACGTTCTGCTGGCATTTGTGACCTTGCCTCTGGTGATTTTCACGCTCGTCCCGGTTTTCAGGCGCCGATGGCAACAGCACAGGCGGATTGCGCGCTGGACGGTCCCGATCTGGCTTTACGTCTCTATCACGGGAGTGCTCGTTTATCTGATGCTTTACCAATGGTTCCCCCCGCTTGCGCACTAGCGCTGTAGTGTCCGCTGTCTTCAGCGGATTACCTGCTTCGCAGCTCGCCCCGTGCGCCGCGACGGCGCACCGCGTGGTGGCAAAGCGGGAAACCGATCGACTGTCAAAATCTTGCGCTCGGCGCCTATTTGATGTTTCATCAGGTCGGATGCGCCCCGGCGCATACAGGAGGTATTATGGTCACAATTGCCACGTTCAATGAGGCGGCCGAAGCGCGTGAACTCAAGCGCCGTTTCCAGGATGCCGGACTCAAGGTCGACGTTCACAACGAGGCGCCGTTACAGGAGTTCGGCTTCATGTCCAAACCGCAGGCGAACGCGAAAGTTATGGTGGACGATAGCGATTTCGAGCGGGCGCAGAGTTTCATGATCGAGTGGGAAGCAACTGATCCGGCTATCTCCGCCGCTCTGATTCGCTGCCCACAATGCAACTCCTCAAGCATCGAATATCCCCAGATGACGCGGAAGTTTTTGACGCCCGCGCTTGTTGCAGTGCTTTGTGCACTGAAGGTAATTCCGAAGGAATTTTACTGCCAGGATTGTCATTTTACCTGGACGAACCGGGAACAGCCAACCATTGGGCGGCTTTGGCATCGGTTCTTCCCCGGGAGCGAGGCAGGGCAGGGTTAGACTGTTGAAGCGTCGAGTGGTTAAGGCGGGCGATCGCCGGGGGGACTTGACGCTTTAACGTTTCAACGGTTCAACCCTTTACGGTATCCAAGTTGTGAAATGGCTTTTCGTATTAGTGTTGGCACTGGCCATCTTCGGTGGCGCCGCGTGGTTTGGCTATAACACGTTCGTCAAAGAAGAACTCGAAGTAAAAAAAGAGCAGCGCGGCGAGGTCACGCCGCCGCCCGTGGTGGACGTCAGCCTGCCCGACTTTCAGGCGGCGGTTAAGCTGCGGCAGGATGGAAAACTCGCCGAAGCGCGCGATGCATTGGTGTCTTTCATTCAAAAGTATCCTTCCGGGAAACACCTCGATGAAGCACGGGATTTGCTGGGGGAAGTAAATGTGGAGATTTTGTTATCGCGTTATGCTTCTCCGGAAAAGATCGAATACATCGTCAAGCCCGGGGACGTGCTGGCGAAGATTGCGCGCAA
>JBLMXD010000159.1:0-3394 GCA_050257575.1 Alphaproteobacteria bacterium
AAAGGCGGGATGCGAATGTTGACGCGCACGGCAGGCGTCGAGCTTGCGCCACATAACATTCTCGTGGTCGGTGTCGGCCCGGGGGCCGTAGCCACGCCTATCAACCTTGTCACGATGGAGAATCCGGCGCTCCTGAAGAAACTGGATACCGCCATTCCGATGGGTCGGATGGCAAAGCCCCAGGAGATCGCCAGCGTCGTCGCGTTCCTCGCAGGCGACGGAGCCAGTTACGTCACCGCGACAACCGTCATCACCGATGGCGGCCTTATGCAGACCAGCCCCGGGCTTTGACAAGTCGAATCCCGGCACTGGTGCACCAGTTCGGTTCGTCACAGCTGCGCCCTCTGAAAAATACGAGCATATCCCTGACAGTATGCGAACAATAAAGAGGGATTCTGTTGTCCGACTTCTTCTGCAACCAACGGCTTCTGAAGAAGTAAACAGATCGCTACCTGTGGTGAAGACATGAAATTCCTGGCGGTCCATCCCAGCTGTTTGATGTATTCGAAGATTTATCTTCGGTTGGAGCCGCTCGGGCTCGAGCTCGTTGGGGCAGCCGCTGAACGCGCCGGCCACTCGGTGCGATTGATCGATCTGCAATGTGAATCGCAACAGGATTTCTTCCGTTCGGTTCGTCGCTGGCAGCCAGACATCATTGCCTTCTGCGGTAATTATCTCGCTAACGTTCCCGAAATTATTGACCTGGCTAAAGCTGCACGTGAAATACTACCGGGCGCGTTTATTTGCATTGGTGGCCACAGCGTCTCATTCATTCCAGAGGAAATTTTGCGTCACGCAGAAGGCGCTGTGGATTGCGTATTGACCGGCGAAGGCGAAACGGCCATCGCCGGGTTGCTCGATGCGCTGGAGAGAAACCGACACGACCTGAAAGATGTTCCCGGGTGCGTGACACTCGATCACCGCGGTCCGCCGCCGACATTCGTCAAGTCGCTCGACGATCTGTTGCCCGCTCGCCACCTGACGCGGCATCGCCGGAAATATTTTATCGGCGCGCTTGACCCGACCGCTTCCATCGAATTCAGCCGAGGCTGCCCTTGGGACTGCGTTTTTTGCAGCGCGTGGACGTTTTACGGACGCAACTACCGCGTGAAAACACCGGAGTGCGCGGTGGAAGAACTGGCACAAATCCGCGAGCCCGGCATTTTTATCGTGGACGACGTGGCGTTCATCCAGGGCGAACACGGCATGCAAATCGGTGAAGCGATTGCACGGCGCGGGATCCGGAAACGTTATTATCTCGAGACGCGAGGCGACGTGTTGTTGCGGAACAAGGAAGTCTTCAAGCTTTGGAAGCAGATCGGTCTAAACACCATGTTCCTCGGGCTCGAAGCAATTGATGAAGAAGGACTGAAGCACTATCGGAAGCGCGTGACGCTCTCGAAAAATTTCGAGGCGCTGGAGTACGCTCGTTCGCTGGATATCACGGTAGCGGTCAACATTATTGCCGATCCGTCGTGGGACAAAGAACGCTTCAAGGTCGTGCGCGATTGGTGTCTGGAAATTCCTGAGGTCGTCAACATCAGTATCAACACGCCTTATCCCGGCACAGAAACATGGCACACCGAATCGCGCCGTCTCACCACGCGCGATTACCGCCTTTTCGATATTCAGCACGCAGTCTTGCCGACGAAGCTGCCGCTCCAGGAATTTTACAACGAACTGGTCGAAACCCAGCGCGTGCTCTCCACCAAGCATCTGGGCTGGGCGGCGCTGCGTAAATGTGCAGCGATCGTTGTAGGACACCTGCTTCGTGGCCAAACTAATTTTATCCGAATGATTTGGAAGTTTAATAGCGTTTATCGCCCCGACCTGCAACTCGCTGATCACCAGCGACAGGTAAAATACGAAATCACTCTGCCGCCACCATCGACTGCCACGGTCGAGCGAGGCGCGCTTTATATTCACAAGAGCGGTGGGCGCAGCGGCCGGCAGATTGATCGTCACACCGAAGAATTTGTCGACGCAACTCGCATGGGAGCGTCGATCTAGGATTTGACCACGAAGACATCACGCAAAACTACAAAACGTTCGAAAGACCGCCGTTGGTCGGCGAAAGTAACAAAGCAGAGCGACGCGCTCGATCTTGAGCGCGATGTCTTCAAGGGAAACGATCCACGCAAGATCGCGCTCTCATTGAAACGCTCTGCCGAACGGAGCAAACGCCGCAAGGGCACGCCTTATCAATCGGCGATGTCGATGTTGAATTTCTACATCAATCGCGCCGGAAAAAATCTGCCAAAGAGACGGAAACGCACCCTCGAACACGCCAAAGACGAGCTACGAGACATTTTTCACCGAACCTGATTACAAGACTGCGTGGCCCGGCCGCCGCAGTGCAGTGTCCCTCTAACTCTTGTTCAGTCCCACTCTCCCTTGAGCAAATCGCGTGCTTCGTCCACGCCCGTCTGCCAGATTTTCATCATCTCTCCATCATCACGCTGATAAAGACCGCCGTAGTTACCGTCCCTGAGATGTTCCAGCAGTGATTTCGGATCGAGGCGTCGCAGTTTCTCCAAATCGCTCATCGGCTTTTGATCTGCAGGTAGGTTGACCCCTGCCAGACGCGTCCAGGGAAAATTTTCCATCCACGAAGCATGCGAAGCGACTGGATCGATTGCTTGTATTGCTGCCCAAACCTTCCGGGCGTTCCACCAGTTATGGAACTTCACTCGCACGCCGGGATGATCTGCCAGCCATTCGCCGACCAAACCTTGCGCAGGCGTGTTGCCGCCATGGCCGTTGACGATCAGGATCCGTTTAAACCCCTGCTCCGCCATTGCATCGAGGATGTCGCGAATGACCGACATATGTGTTTGCATCCGTAAAGTGATGGTTCCCGGAAACGCTCGAAAATACGGCGTCATCCCGTACGCCAGAACCGGAAAGACCGGAACGCCCAGCGGTTCGG
Organism: Alphaproteobacteria bacterium; assembly: GCA_050257575.1. Classification (GTDB taxonomy): domain Bacteria; phylum Verrucomicrobiota; class Verrucomicrobiia; order Chthoniobacterales; family UBA10450; genus Udaeobacter. The sequence continues at coordinate 2,930 of JBLMXD010000159.1, forward strand.
CGGCTTGAACAGCGAGCCGTTCGGCTAAAATGCTATCGGTGCCCAGGCTCAGATAAGCATGTTGTTCGGTGCTACCGAGGGGCAACACCGCGCGATCGTCGCGCTTGAGATATTCCTCCACCATCATCCAATTCATTTCGCTGATTCGCATCAATGGAAGGTGATCCAGGCACGACGAAGATTCACGCGGATTTCTTTCGCAGCCCTTTTAGATGACAAACGAACTGGTTTCTTCGAGCGATTTGCGGGTGATATCGGGAACGACTGCGTTCTCAGCGGGATGGCCGGCCACAAGCAGTACAAATGCTTTTTCATACGATGGCCGTCCGAGAATCCGGTTGAGGAAACCCATGGGACTTGGTGTGTGTGTTAAAGCCACCAGACCGCAGGAATGTAACGCCGCCACAAGTAATCCCGTGGCAATGCCGACTGACTCAAGCGCATAATACGTAGGCGACCGTGTTC
>JBLMXD010000160.1:0-3431 GCA_050257575.1 Alphaproteobacteria bacterium
CGGTGCGGGATCAGACTGATCGCCGGCTTTGCAGAACAAGTGGCGCAATCGCGCTAAAATAACGGCCGGTGTAAATCAGGTAAGCACTGAACAACACGATTTGCGCGCCAATTAACCAAAGATGACCGGAGCGGGTGATAAATAGATCGGGCCACCACCAAATGGCCCATGCAGCAGCGAGATTGAAGAAAAAAAGCAGGGGAACAAGCACGTAAATATTGAGCAACTGATCGGATTTTGCGCGTTGGTAAAGAGCACGCTCGGAATCGTTACGTGAGCCAACGACGCGCGCGTCAATCAGCCGCATGTCGTACACGAAAAGTAGCCAGACGACTCCTGCGTACGCGGCGCTTAATCGAAACCAGGCAAGAGGATTATCGAGTCGGCTAAAGAGGATGGCTTCGCCCAGCGCGCAAGCGATGTAGAAGAAGTTGTGACCGAATTCCAGCGGCCAGCGAATCAGTGTGAGTGTGTGGATCACCGAGCGCGACCAAAAGATAAAGATTACGAATAACCCGGCCGCGATGTAGATAAACGCATCTGCATCCTGCATCGACAGAAGCGAGCGAGCGTTGTCCGTTAGAAAAAACAAGGCCACGCCCTGGATGATACTGACAAGGGTCAGTTCGATATTGATGACTACGGAATCGAGTTGGCGGCGTCCGTCATCAGACAAATTCATCGATCGATCGTTAGCCCTTCAGCGATTGATGTGTCAAGAAGCGAGATAAGACCGCGGGCGCAGTGAAATTTTGTCTCGACATTTGACATGTTCGTCCGCCAGTTGTGTCAGATCGGACCGGCCTCATCGTCAGTCGCTTTGCAACGGATTCGCAGTAAATCGTTGAAAACCTGGAGCTTATCCGAACGCATTGCCGGTAGCTGTTTCTGGCACGCGGGGCGCTATTCCATAGCAGTTGAACTCAATCCTCAATTCTAAGAAAGGACATTTCAGAACTATGAATCTAATTCGTTATCAAACTCCGGATGTAGCGCCTTGGATGGCGTTGGATCGCTGGAGCAATCTTCGGGACGAGCTTAGCTCGTTTTTTGACGCGCCGTTCTCGTCCACCTTTGGACGCGCCGGTCAACTGTTTACCGGGTGGTCACCCGCACTCGACCTCTTCGAGAGCGGAGATCATTTGGTCGCGGTTGTCGAATTGCCCGGAATGCGCAAGGAAGACATCGACATTTCCTTGCACGACGGGACGTTGACGATCAGCGGCGAGCGGAAACGCGAGAGCACTAACGGCGAAAAAGCGCAGCGCAGTGAGCGATACGTCGGCACATTTCGCCGCAGTATCTCACTTCCAACTCGGGTGGATGCCGGCAAAGTCAGTGCCACCTATCAGGATGGAATTCTCAAGGTGACATTGCCGAAGGCTGAAGAAGCCAAGCCGAAACAAATCCGCGTTAGCTAAACATAACAGAAAGGAATTTTTTACCATGAACACTCTCACCCGTGAACCCCGCGACACTGATCGCGCGCAGACGGAGCAGTTTATTACGCCTCCAGCCAGCGTTACCGATACCGCCGAAGGTTACAGGCTCGAGATTGAAATGCCTGGCGTGAAAAAAGACGGCCTCGATATTTCAGTTGAAAACCACGAGCTGACGATCGTTGGACGGCGTGCAGTTCCTGCGGTGGAAGGAACAGTGATCCATCGCGAATCGCGTCCGGAAAACTTCCGGCGCGCGTTTGAGCTGGATCCGTCGATCGATGCGAACAAAATCAGCGCGAAAATCGACCAGGGCCTCATGACGTTGATTTTGCCGAAGGCCGAGCACGTCAAGCCGCGCAAGATTACGGTTTCTTAAGAACCGCGATCATTGGAATTCAGGGCCGCGAGCCTAAAGCTCGCGGCCTTTTTTTTTGTCGGGGCCAAGGGGAGGGCATCCGCTTTTGTACTTGGCGAATCGTCAGCTGCATCGTACTTAGAGGCTTCCGATATGGCGACGAAGACTGAAGAAAAATCCAGCGCCGAGAAGATCACTGCCGCGCGAAACAAAAACCTCGACCTGGCGATCCAGCAGATTGCCAAGGACTACGGCGAAGGCGCAATCATGCGCCTGGGCGGCGAAAAAATTGTCGATATCGACGTTATTCCGACTGGGAACATTTTGATAGACCGTGCGCTGGGAGTTGGTGGATTTCCGCGCGGACGCATAGTCGAGATCTACGGTCCGGAATCGTCTGGTAAAACAACGCTCGCCCTCACGGTTATTGCTCAGGCGCAAAAGCGCGGCGGTCTTGCAGCATTTATCGATGTCGAGCACGCGCTCGATCCGGGGTACGCAAAGAGACTTGGGGTCAATCTTGACGACTTGCTTGTTTCGCAACCGAGCTCGGGCGAGGAAGCGCTGCGCATTTGCGAGACGCTTATCCGGTCAAACGCTCTGGACGTCATCGTCGTCGATTCGGTGGCGGCGCTGGTCACCAGAGCGGAACTCGAAGGCGAGATCGGGGACACGACAGTCGGTGCGCAGGCGCGGCTGATGAGCGCGGCACTACGCAAGCTTACCTCGCTTATCTCAAAAGCGCGGACCTGCTGTATTTTTACCAATCAAATCCGCGAAAAAATTGGAGTGATGTTCGGAAACCCTGAGACCACTCCCGGAGGCAAAGCCTTGAAGTTTTACGCCAGCATGCGGGTCGACATCCGCAGGATCGGCGCAATTAAACAAACCGATGGTGTGGTCACGGGCAATCGCACACGCGTGAAAGTGGTGAAGAACAAGGTCGCGCCGCCTTTTGCCGAGGCTGAGTTCGACATCATGTATAACGAGGGAATTTCATCAGTGGGCGCTCTTCTCGACGTCGCGTTGGAACAACAAGTCGTCGAAAAACGGGGTTCCTGGTTGAATTACAAGGGGTCGCAGCTTGCCCAGGGCCGGGACGCTGCCAAGGAGGCTTTAAAAAACGACAAGGCGCTCTACGACGAAATCGAAGCAGCCGTCAAATCGAAGCTGGACGAAGAGAAAAGCTAGCGTCCGCGAATCGGGAGCAGCGACAAGCAAGCACGTCGCCACAATTCAAGGTGGCGGTTTCAGGTTTCCTGAAATTCGTGTTTATTCGTGCTGACGATGACCTCGACCGAGATCCGCCAATCATTCCTCGATTTCTTTCGCGAGAAAGGGCACACCATTGTGTCGTCGTCGTCGCTTTTGCCTGAGGCGCCGAACCTGCTTTTCACCAACGCTGGCATGAACCAGTTCGTGCCGATTTTTCTCGGTCAACAGAAACCATCCTGGAGTCCACCGCGCGTTGTCGACACGCAAAAATGCATTCGTGCAGGCGGAAAACATAACGATCTCGAAGACGTCGGGCTCGACACGTATCACCACACCTTTTTCGAAATGCTCGGTAATTGGAGTTTCGGTGATTATTTTAAAAAGGAGGCGATCGAGTGGGCGTGGGAATTACTTGTCGA
>JBLMXD010000161.1:0-4734 GCA_050257575.1 Alphaproteobacteria bacterium
TGAGATTTGAAAGTCAGGTTGCAATCGTCACCGGTGCAGGGCGGGGGATTGGACGCGCGATTGCTTTACGATTGGCCAGCGAAGGTGCACGCGTCGCATGCGTGAGTCGGACAGAGGAAAATGCGAAGAAAATTGCGCACGAGATTAACGCAACACACGCCGATGCCGCGAAAGCCTACGCCGTTGACGTTGCGGATCATGAAGCCGTCCAAAAAACCGGTGCCCGGATCCTGGAGAACTTTGGGCGCGTAGACATCCTGGTGAACAATGCCGGTGTGACGCGCGACGCGCTGGCCATGCGGATGTCGGCTGAGGATTGGGATGCCGTGATCAATACCAATTTGCGCGGCGCTTTCAGTTTCACACACGCCCTTGTGCGCGCAATGACCAAGCAACGCAGTGGCCGCATCATCAATATCAGCTCTGTGATTGGTCTGATGGGTAATGCCGGGCAGACGAACTACGGGGCGAGTAAGGCAGGACTGATCGGGTTCACCAAATCACTCGCTCGCGAGCTGGCTAGTCGCAACATCACTGTCAACGCCGTAGCGCCAGGTTTTGTGATCACGGACATGACCGCCGGGCTTTCTGATCAGGTAAAAGACACCATCCACAGCAAAATCCCTCTCGGGCGGACCGGAACGCCGGAAGAAATCGCAGGCGCAGTGGCGTTCCTGGCTTCTCCGGATGCGGCTTACATCACCGGGCAAGTCCTCTGCGTGGACGGTGGAATTGTGATGTGAGGTTAGAGAATCCGCTGAGGACGACGGACACGACAACTCTCGGCTCTGTGCCGTAGCATGCGCTGTTTCCCGCGCAGTTAACTTACGTCCGTTCGACAATAATAACACGGCCTTCTGCGACGAGAACCGTCGCAGCGGAGAGAGCAAATTCGTAGACGGTGTTTGCGCCATCGCCAAACAGATGCGTCGCGGCGATTCGAAGCGGCAAATGAATGTGATCTAATCGTGTCGCATGTAACTGTCCGTCCCGAAGTGCGGCTAGATATCCGGGTGGTGCGGTGGTACCCGCGGCACGTGCGCGCAAGCCGCCATGAATAGCTGCTGCTTGCGCGCCGTATTCGAACGCGTGCAGGGCTGAGAGGCGCGCCTCGCGGCGCAACGGATTGGCTGGATCGCGATGAGTATTGCTGATGCACACAATCGACCGTTGATCCCACTGGATAACTTCATCCAAAAGGCACATTAGGCCTGAGTGGGGGATCAGCGTCCGAATTTCTGCTCGATAAACCGGCATACCGGAGAGATGAGTTTCCAGTTCTTCAGTCGGCGCGGCTCTGGCTCCAGAACGGATAGAAATTGAACCAATTATTGGGCGCCAGGCGCGCGTAGTGCTCCAGCCGTGCCGCATACCGCTGCATCCAGTACTGGATTCTTTCGGCGCGATGCTCGCGATCCAAGCTGATTTCGTCGGAAAAATGTTCGAAGTAAATTTCGTACCGGTTCCCACCGCGATAGAGACCGAAAAACAAAATCACTGGGCAATGCATAATGGCAGCAAGCAAAACTGGCCCGGCCGGGAATGTGGCAGGCACGCCGAGGAATTGGCATCGCGATGTTTTATCGGCACCGAAAACGCGGTCGCCTAACGTGCCGATGAAACAGCCCGCTTCCAAGCTATCCCTGACCCTTATCAATGTATCCGGTCGATCGGGCGCGATGACCGTGTCGGCGATCGCAGGGTTCAGCGCGTCAAGAAATCGAGTGATATTCTGGTTGTGTACGGTGTCCATCAACACCTTGAGAGGAAAACTTCGCGCCATCACGCCCAATGCGCGTAGCACCTCGAAGCTGCCGAGGTGAGAACCTAACAAAATGGCTCCTTTACCGGTCTCCATTTGGCGGTCCACGACGTCTTTCCCATGAATGGCGACCGAGAAACGGTCGAATTCACCGCGAACGAGATAAAACCGATCGAGAATTGTCGCCGCAAAGCAATGAAAATGGCGGAAGACTTGCCACCAGTGAGATGCACGACCACGCGCTCGCTCCAGAAATTCATAAGATGCACGACGCGCTGCATCTGCCGTAATCACAAAATAAAGCGTAATCGGATATAGAAGCAGTCGTGCGGCCGCGCGTCCGAGCCGCACCGCGATCCAGGCGATTATCTGCAGCGAACCCGGCGTGCCGCGCTCTGGCAAAGCGACCCAGCGGTCCGCCTCCGAAGCCTTGGCAGTTGGATCGGCAACAGTGTAGCCCTGTTTCTGCGGAGCGGTTGTGGTCGAGTAATTATCCATTACTTCGTTGTTGTGTTTCGTCCGCAAATCGCGCCGGTGAAGAAATGTGGGTAAAACGCGCGGATGCGATCGATGTCCGGCGTAACGTCGGAGTACGCGAAGCCTGCCCTGGAAAAAGCGCGGCGCCACTGCTCCGCCGTTAGGAAACCTGGATTCGGCCGAATCTCTGGGTCTGTTTCAACGTTCGTAAAACTCTCCAGGATTTGAAACATCAGTTCCGGGTAAATTGGTTGATCGGCAAAGGGCCGTACACATTCGGCAATCACCAGCCAACCACCCGTAGTGAGTGCCGAGCGCGCCTCGTTCAAGCTAAACAGAAGATCTTTCGAGATGTGCATTACGTTAACGGCGTAAACCAGATCGAATCCTTCAGTAGTGATTCCCTGGGTGTTCCATGGCAAGTCGAGATCCAATGTCGCCCATTCCAATGGGGCGTTTGAATATTGCGCTGCTAGTTTGCGCTGATTGCAGCGGCGGAAGTAGGCGTTCGGTTCGGTAACCAGATAGCGCTCGAGTCGCTGCAAAAGACCTCGTTCGTCCAGTAGTTTCAGCAGGATCTCCGTGCCGCTGCCTGTGCCGGCACCGAGTTCCAGGATTCTCAGCTTCCGCCGGGAGGAAAGGTGATCGGCGGCGACAACGGCACCTACCCAGTTGTTGACCGCGTACGTCAGATTATCGTTATGAAAATAATTGAGCCATAGCGGAATGCCCTGTGGGCCGAAAAGATGCTGATCGCCACTTTGCCGGTCAGTTGCGACTGCGGGATAAAGATTTGCTGCGTGATCTAGTAGATCCAACGTAGCGGCATTCGAGGGATCAATGTTTACACCGAACGCGCGAAGACTTTGGAGATCGGGTTGCCATGGCATGTTCCCCAAACGATACGAGCGGCTCGTCCCGTTTTCTCGCACCTTTACGAATCCGGTTTCGACCAGGCGCGTCAGGATCCATTCTAAAGGAAGCTTGAAACGCGCCTGGAAACCCAGCAGCTCACAAAGCTCATCAGCCGATCGCCATTCACCCAGGTGTTCTCCCACATTCAATCGACCCAACAAGTCCACGGCCAGTTCGATACTGTAACGTTCCATCAGCTCGATGCTCTGGTACAAACGTTCGCTGAACACTGACGGCGGGAATTCCTTGAGACACTCAGTGAGGCGCGGGTCGCTCCGCCCGATTTCAAACTTGTACGCTTCAAATGCGGCCGCCTTCACGAGCTCATTCTGCTCCCCAACCGATTTCAAGTCGACCCTCGACTATTACGCGGTCTCCCACGCGACAGCAAAACTGGACTTCACCGGAGTGCTCATCGTCTGCGGAAAAAAATATGGTAAATGGATGTTCCGGCTTCAGCGGTGCCAGAAATTTCACTGTCCGTATGCCGGTGAGCTGTGAGTGCTTGCGCCATTCGGTCAGCGCCGCGAGCACTTCGTCGAGGATTACCACCCCCGGTACGAGAGGCGCACCGGGAAAATGTCCCGGCAAGGTGGGATGATCAGCTCGAATTACGCGGTGAACTTCAAAAATCATCCGCGCAGCTTTCTCTCCATCAAATCCGCTAATCTGACGAATTGCCTGCCTGCACACCAGTGGGCTGTGAAAAACCAAATCGTTCGCAGTATGGGCCGAATACATTGAGCACTTCCCCGGCTGAAGAACCAAACTGCGAGAGATCGTATTGGTGATTCAGGGATCTCTGGCTCTGGCTTGCAACCGCCCGCATGCGCCGCTCCGCTTCCGGTGACAAGGCCCAGCCGAAATGATCGTAAATTCGTCGCACGGCACCGATAGGATCGCCACGAATTTCCTCATGTCTAACATCGCAAATGCGGTTGTTTGCCAATAGGTCGCGTTCACGCAGGAATCTGTTCATCGCTTCAGACCAGTACTCGATTGCCTCCCGGCAGACCGTAAACGGATCAATCACATCGCTGAAGGCGCTGCGAAGGATCGTCATCAGGCTTGATACCGACGCCATCGCATCGACGGGAGTCCGGTGCGTTTGCACGAACAATGCGTCCGGATAAATGGACAGCAACGACGGCAGGGCAAACATGTGAGTGGGCGCTTTGAGGATCCATCGGTGCGCGGCTTGCCGAAACTGCAGATGCTGAAGAAACCGATGATGATATTGGTACGCAGTCCGCAAATCCTGCTGGAAAAACCACGCGCGATACGAGGGCACGTAGTACATCGCATCAAATTGATCGCTCAAGAATGTTGGCGTCATGAGGCTGACGCACTCCTGCGGAACTTCCGGTCCCACTGTGTGGACGTAGCGGAATGTAGGTACGAGCCAGTTAAAGAAGTTGCAACTTTGCTTCGCACGTTGAATTCGGCGTTTCTTTCCAGTGGAAGTTGGCGGACTTGGCGACCTCACTTCCCACATTAACGGGGATCGATGCTTGGGGTCCGCGCCGAGGAGCCTGTGTAATGCGCTGGTGCCGCTGCGAGGTAACCCTACGATAAACAGG
>JBLMXD010000162.1:0-4361 GCA_050257575.1 Alphaproteobacteria bacterium
CGCAACGTGACCAGCGCGTTGTAACCGCCGATAACGAACATGATCAGCGCGACGCCAATCAGAATGATGATGAGGAGGAAGAGTAAAGCTGCGCCCATGGAACTTACTTTCGTGTGGGGTTCGCACATTGCTAGGCGAAAATATCAGTGGGGCAATGGGGAATCTGTTCGCCCGCCTGGAAAAAGGGTTAGGAATTAGAAACTAGAAAGCAACGAGTTACGCCAAGGTCTTTCCCGACATGGCTGCGATTATTTGAATCCAAATGGGGACACAAACGCATCCCATTTTCGATGGAGATAACGTCGAAAGCGAAAGGCGGCTGGAAAAAGCGACTGATTGCCATCGGACTGGGAATACTGGCTTTGGGGATTGTGTTTGGTCTGGCGCTTCTTTCGTCGGGAGATATCCGCGTCATTTATATTGTTGGTGCGGTTGCCCTCCTGGGTGGCGCCATCTGGCTCGGTGCGAGCGGTCGACGAGACTGGATCGCAGCCGGACTCCTGGTTCTCCCACTTTTCACGGTGTTCGTTTTCGTGGTGCTCGCACAAATCCCGGCGCTGTGGGTGGTGCCGTTGCTCTGGGCAATCGCGGTAACGATTGGTCTGTTTGCGGTCGAAAGGGTTCGCGAACGGGGACAGCACGGCTTGATCGTCGTCATCGCTTCGGCCGTGTTACTTGGGGGTTCGCTGTGGTGTTGCATTTCCTATTTTCCGAAGCTGCTGGCAGAGAAGCTCAACAACTTCACCAGCGCGTCGGCACCGTCATTTGCGTTGCAACCCGTGAGCAGTGGGTCTGCGCCAACTACGTGGAAGCCTGGAAAAATTTTGGTCATGGATTTCTTTGCCACCTGGTGCGTGCCATGCAAAGCAGAGTTGCCCGAGTTGCAGGCGACTTATTCTGACTTGAGCCGTAACTCCGATATCCATTTCGTTTTGGTGGGGAGCGATTTGGGCGGGGACACGCCGGAACGCGTGCAGGCATTCGCGAAGAAACAAGGAATCACGATCCCGCTGGCATTTGATCCCGGGTGCAGGGTGCGGAACAAATTTGGCACCTTGGGGCTCCCGTCGATTATTGTTATCGACCGGTCGGGGCAGGTTCGTCTGATTCGCGAGGGCTACAATCCCGCCGAGACGACATTCCGGCGGGACTTCCTGCGTTTTCTCGAAACTTTGTAATAGGGACAAGCTAGTTGAAGGGTAAAAGTGCGAGGACAGATGTTATTGGCGCGTTAGTTCTGTGAGCCAATGTCGCGAGAGCATAATAAGTCAGATCACGCCATGACGAAATTGCGAATGTTTAACCGGTGGAGAAAGCTTCGGCTGTGCGCGCTCTTAGCGACATGTTCGATTCTGTCGCCTGCGCACGCGCAAGTGGTCCCGGGTACGATGGATGTGCACTGGAACGAGGGTGCGGAAGACTGCACGAAGCATCCGCAGCCGCCGATTCAAGTTCATCGGTATAATGCTCAGACTTTTATTCTGCGCGAAAACCCCTGCGCAACCTACGAAGCGCCGTTCCTTTATCTCTTAATTGGGAAAACCAAAGCGCTGCTGATCGACACGGGTGCTGTGTCTGATGCAAAGACGATGCCGCTGGCTGAGACGGTGGGTTCCTTGTTGGCGAATGAGGAATCAAGACTGCCTCTAATTGTTGTGCATACCCATGGCCACCTCGATCATCGGTCCGGTGACGATCAGTTCCGAGCCTTGGCGAATGTGGAAGTAGTGCCGACCGATCTTGAGAACGTGAAGAGCCGTTTCGGCATCGCTGACTGGCCAAATAGTATTGGTCAGATCGACCTTGGCGACCGGGTGATTGATGTGATACCGACCCCGGGACATTACGCTTCACACGTCTCCTATTATGATCGGCAGACCGGACTTTTCTTCTCAGGTGATTTTCTTCTACCAGGGCGACTTCTGATCGAGGACACCGGCGCGGATCTCGCCAGCGCGCGACGCGTCGCCAGGTTCGTCGAACAGCGTCCAATCAGTTATGTCCTCGGCGCGCATATCGAGTTGGACAAGTCCGGTAAGACATTTCTGGGCACGCGATATCATCCTAACGAGCGCCCGCTACAATTGACCAAGCAAGACCTACTGGCATTGCCTGGGATCGTGAGCGGATTCAACGGCTTCTACGCCAAGCGCGGCGTGTATGTGCTGATGAATCAGAATCGCATCCTCCTTCTCCTTGCGATCGGCGCGATTGTCTTGCTGGTAGCAGTAATCTTGATTATGCGCGCACTCTGGCGCCGGTTACGTTCGCGCGCGGTAGCGAAGTGAACTTGGCGGCAGCAAGCTCGCATTTAGAAAAGTACATCACAGTCAAGAAAAAACGGCCGGCTGACTAGTTTGCTGCGTTGGAGGTTGAGGACATTTCGGGATGTTGTCTCATGCTTCGTTAACGGAGCGGAGCCGAACATTGACCTCGCGGGTGAGGGCGCGGTGAATGGGGCAACTGGAAGCCGTTTTCATCAACTCGCTGCGTTGCTCACTTGTGAGCGGACCTGTCAACTCGACTGCAACTTCGATCCGATCGATCATTCCGTCTTTGGTCAGGCATTCTTCGCAATCCTGCGCGTGGATCCGCGAATGCGTTAATGAGACATTAATCTTGTCCAGCGGCCATCTTCGTTTGCGGGCCTGGAGGCCTACCATCATCGAAGTGCAGGCGCCCAGCGATGCCATTAGATAGTCGTACGGGTCAGGAGCGGCGTCTCTACCGCCGACACTCGTTGGCTCGTCCGCCTGAAAGCGGTGGTTTCCGGCGGAGATTTCCTGAAGAAAAGCGTGTCCGCCTCCGCGCACAACTACATGTGGATTTTGTGCCGAAACTGGAATCGCTGGTGTGGTCAACGTAGCGGTGGTTGTGTCCATATTTTGTTCTCCTTCTAGAGCGTAACGTTGTGCAAACAGAAAACGCCACTTCGCCAAACTTGTGAAACTATGACCATTTCTTGCCGGTACAGACGAATCGGTCGAGGGGCCGCAGAACCGACGATCAATGTCGAAGATTGGACGTTGAAAATTCCTAACGAGTGTCAGGACAGATTGCTTTGGATAAATTTTGGACTGGCGTGCACGTCAATCTGACGAAGCAATGTGTCGCCGGTATTAACAAACCGATGCGGTGTGTTGGCGGGAATCACCACGACAGCGCCAGCGGTAACCTCTCGCGTCTCACTGCCGACGGTGATGGTGGCGCTACCTTCCACCGTGAACGCGACCTCCACGTACGGATGGGTGTGCATCGGCGGACCTTGTCCAGGCCGGGCGTTGACGACGTAGACAGAAAACGGCGCACCCTGTTTCTCGCCGTGAAACTCATACGACATTCCGACAAAGGGGAGCTGCTCAAGGTCAAGAAAGCTCATCAGCGATCAGTTGACGACTGGTTCTCAGCAGAAGTCAGCAATCTGTCGTCTCAGTCTAATCAGCAATGTCGAAGCGGTCCAGGTTCATCACCTTGTTCCAGGCCGCGACGAAATCGTGGACGAATTTTTCTTGCGCGTCCGAGCTTCCATAAACTTCTGATAAGGCGCGGAGGACGGAGTTGGAACCGAACACCAGATCCACACGCGTCCCGGTCCACCTGGGTTTGCCCGTTTTACGATCGCGCCCCTCGAACACATCTTCGTGTTTCGATGACGGCTTCCATTCCGTCCTCATGTCGAGCAAGTTTACGAAGAAGTCGTTAGTTAGCGCTCCCGGTCGCCCGGTGAAAACGCCATGCTTTGCGTCACCAACATTAGCGCCCAGAACGCGCAAGCCGCCGATGAGCACGGTCATTTCGGGCGCGGTGAGAGTAAGCAGTTGTGCTTTATCAAGCAACAGCGCCTCGGCGGGCACGGCGTATTTGCCCTTGAGGTAATTGCGGAAGCCGTCAGCGTAGGGCTCAAGGACGGCGAAGGACTCGACGTCGGTCTGCTCGGCAGAGGCGTCCATGCGGCCAGGTGTGAAAGGTACGCGGACTTTGTGGCCCGCGTTTTTCGCCGCCTTCTCGACGCCGGCGCAACCACCGAGCACGATGAGATCGGCGAGCGAGACTTTCTTCCCGCCGGACTGCGCTTCGTTGAAGTCGCTCTGAATGCCTTCCAGAACCTCAAGGACGTGGGCGAGCCTGGTAGGCTGGTTGACTTCCCAATCTTTCTGTGGCGCCAGACGAACACGCGCGCCGTTGGCGCCGCCACGCTTGTCGGAGCCCCGGAAAGTGGACGCCGACGCCCACGCCGTCGAAACCAAATCTGAGATCGATAGGCCGGAAGCGAGAATCTTTTTCTTCAGCGCCGCGATGTCCTTCGTGTCGATCAAGGGATGATCTACCGCGGGAATAGGGTCCTGCCAGATGAGTTCTTC
>JBLMXD010000163.1:0-4397 GCA_050257575.1 Alphaproteobacteria bacterium
GAACGGGCGAAGCATCTGCCGAAGCGCGGCGTATTCTTTTGTCCGCGCAGCGTTGAACAACTCGATCAACCTTTCATTTGGCAAGCCTTCGATTTCTCTCGCACGAACAAGAGTGGCATCGCCTCCGGCATCCCGGATGTGCTGTGTCAGCCACTGGAACGTTTCGTAGCGTGGTGGATCGTCAGGTAAAACGTATGTGGACGTTTGAATCTGGATGGCGCCGGATTTCTTGAGCTTGCGCCAGATCGCGACGCGCTCCGCTGAGTGGGTGGCGGGGAGGCGAACCAGAAGAAGAAGCCACCCAGAATTTTTCTTTGCCAACATTTCGCGTATACCTATACTCTTCTGTTACAGATATAACAAATGAATTCTACGCCACGAATTCTGCTGATCAGTAACTCCACGGTTTATGACCGTGGATATCTCGATCATGTCGAACAGGAGATCAGAGCTTTCCTTGGTGACGCGAAACGCGTTTTGTTCTTTCCTTACGCCCTTTACGATCGGGACAACTACGCCGCCAGGGCCGAGGCGCGGTTTGCCGCCATGGGTTATTTGCTTGAATCTGTGCATCACGCCGCCGATCCGCGGGAAACTGTTGAAAACGCGGATGCGTTCTTTGTCGGCGGCGGTAACACGTTTCGACTGTTAAAGGTGCTGCAAGATTTCGGCCTGCTGGATCCGATTCGCCGGAAAGTGAAGCATGGGACCCCTTACATCGGCAGCAGCGCCGGTTCCAATGTCGCCGGGCCGACGATCAGGACCACCAAGGACATGCCGATTGTTCAGCCGCGCTCGTTCGACGCGCTGGGTCTGGTGCCGTTTCAGATCAGCCCGCATTTCCAGGACCCGGACCCAAATTCCCGGCACATGGGTGAAACTCAGGAGGAAAGGATTCTTCAGTTTCTTGAAGAAAATGACACACCGGTAGTTGGAATTCGGGAAGGCGCATGGCTGGTTTGCCAAGACGACGGCGTTATTTTGAGAGGCGAAGCCGGTGCCAGAATCCTGAGACGCGGCAAAGTCCCGGTGGAAGCAAAACCGGGCGATAACATTCTCCATCTTGTCGGCGGACCAAATGGAAACTAAAGGCACGCTGCTGCTTAATCGAACCGACGTTGAGAAACTGTTGGATTTGACGGAATGCATCGACGCGGTCGAAAAAGCCTTTCGCTGGCAGGGCGAAGGCAAGATATCCCCACCTGGAATTCTAGGTTTGAAAGTGCAAAGCGGTGGTCTTCACGTGAAGACTGCATGCCTGACAGGCGCGAAGACCTATATCGCCGCCAAACTGAACAGCAATTTTCCGCAGAACCAGGCGCGATTTGGACTGCCGACAATCCAGGGCGTGATTGTCCTGTACGACGCCGAGAACGGGCGAACCCTTGCCGTCCTCGACTCTATCGAAATCACAATCAAGCGCACCGCGGCTGCAACTGCCGTTGCAGCCAAATATCTGGCAAGGGCCAATTCATCGGTTGCGACGATTTGCGGGTGCGGCGAGCAGGGCCTTGCCCAAATTCGGGCGCTTTCTCTGACGCTTCCGCTCAAAAAGGTTTTTGCGTTCGACACAAACCCAAAAGCGTCGTTGCGTCTCGCGTCACAACTTTCGCGCCAGTTTCAGATCGAGACTGAATCTGTCCACAATCTGCCCGCCGCCATTCAGAGCAGCGACGTCGTTGTAACCTGCACGCCTGCGACAGAGTTCTTTATTCACAAAAAAGACGTTCCTTTGGATACGTTCATTGCCGCCGTTGGCGCCGACGACGCGCACAAACAGGAGATCGATCCGACCTTGATGGCGTCGGCGAAGATCATTGCCGACAGCCACAACCAATGCGCCAGCATCGGCGATACGCACCATGCAATCGCTGCTGGCTTGATGCGCGAGGAAGATATCTACGCTGAATTGCCCGAAATTGTCGCGGGCCAAAAACCGGGTCGGACCGGCGAGGACGAAATTATCATTTTCGATAGCACCGGCGTGGCGATTGAAGACGCGGTCTCCGCAGCGCTCGTCTATGAAAAAGCCTCCGTGGCGAAAATGGTGAACACTTTCGAGTTCGCCGCTTGAATATGAAATGCATCACACGCGAGAGAACGCGTCGCTTGGCTAATCGCGACATCGAAACGATGACGTGGAATCCAAATGTCGATTTCGAACTCGATTTGAAACCGATCGATCAAATGAAGAAAATGGGAAACAAAAACATGAAAATATGTCCGCTGATCATTCTAATTCTTTGTATCACCGTCACTGGCGCATTGGCGGAAGGACTCGATACCTCGAAAATCGACCAACTCACCGGGCTTAAAGGAAAAATGAACGAGAAAGAAGGTGTTTATAAAGTCACCTTCCCGCGCAATGACGTAAAAGTGGTTGTCGATGGATGGACCATGCCCCCGTTCATGGGTCTTGGGACCTGGGCCGCGTTCACCCCTACACAGAATGGCGCCATGGTGATGGGTGATACGGTTCTGTTCGAAGACGAAGTCAATGCCGCGCTGACAGCTGCGCTCGACAATGGCCTAAATGTCACCGCGTTGCACAACCATTTCTTCTTCGATCACCCAAAGGTCTATTTCATGCACATCGAAGGCGAAGGCGCAGTTGATAAATTGGCTGGCTCAGTCAGAAAAATTTATGATGCGATCAAACGAATTCGCGCAGCCAGTCCACAGCCTGGAGATTCCTTCGGTGCAACATCGTTGCCTGAGAAGAGCTCCATCTCGCCAGGACCACTGAGCGAAATCTTGGAAACGACCGGCGAAGTGAACAACGGAATGATAAAATTCACGATTGGTCGCAGGGCCGAAATGCACGGCATCAAGATCGATAAGAACATGGGTGTGAACACGTGGGCGGCATTCGCTGGAACGGATGAAAACGCAGTCGTTGATGGTGATTTCGCGGTCACGGAGGACGAACTGCAACCGGTGTTGAAATCGCTGCTCAAGAACAGGATCAACATCGTAGCCATCCATCAACACATGACGCACGAGAAGCCGCGCATCATATTTTTCCATTACTGGGGACGCGGCCAAGCGAGAGATTTAGCGAATGCTGTCAAAGGCGGACTGTTAGTCGGAGGGCTACTGAAAGTCAGTTCGCCCCTGCAACATTGAGCGCCTCTTTCACGCGCGGAATAGCATGGATTGCTGCGGCCGCTTGCCTCGGTACCGCCGGTGTTGTTGCGCAAAATTCTTCGCCGATCCGCCTTAACGCGACAATTGGATTACCAGGAGTCCAGGGGCGGATCGACCATTTAGCGTTTGATGGCGCCGCCGAAAGACTGTTTGTCTGCGCGGTAGCCAACAACACAGTCGAAGTCATCGATCTGTCGAAAGGCAAGCGCGTTCACTCGATCGTGGGGCTCGGTGCGCCCCAGGGAATTGCTTGTGCTCCCGAATTAAACCGCGTCTTCGTTGCCAATGACAAAGGCGGCATTTGCAAGATTTACGATGGAAAATTGTTTCAAGCAGTTGGGCAACTGGATCTGCAGGACGATGCCGATAATGTTCGTTACGATCAGGCCACCAAACACATTTACATTGGATTCGGCAATGGTGGTATTGCCATCGTCAATGCGATAGATGGAAAGCAAATCGGTTCCATTAAGCTCACCGCCCATCCCGAAGCATTTGAGTTGGAGAAGAGCGGTAAGCGAATCTTCGTCAACGTTCCCGATTCCCGCCATGTGGCAGTAATTGATCGCGACAAAGGCGAAGTGATCGCGACGTGGAAAACAGATCTGGCTTTCGGAAACTTCCCGATGGCTCTCGATGAAACAAACCATCGGTTATTTGTCGGATGCCGCGTTCCCTCCAAGCTTGTCGTGCTCAATACCGAATCGGGCAACGTTGTTGCAAAGACGAATATCTCCGCTGATCCGGATGATGTTTTTTACGACGTCAAGCGTCGTCGCATTTATGTGGTCTGTGGAGCCGGCGCGATCGACATCATCGAGCAAGCTGACGCAAACACGTATACGAACTCCGCCAAGATCGACACGGCGCCTGGGGCCCGCACAGGATTGTTCGTGTCCGAGCAAGACACTTTATTTGTTGCGGTGCCACATCACGGGTCGCAACAAGCGGAAATCCGCGCCTACACGCTTAAATAATTCTAGAACTCACTTAGCAAGCTAACGAGTGTATTCAAAAATCCACTCGGTCATCGATGAACATCCCGCGTGCTCTGTCGATCCTGACATGGGTACTGGTTACTGAATCCGCAACAGCTGGCCCCCCGTTTCTTACCGAGGATCCAGAGCCCCCGCCGCCCGGTGGATGGGAAATAAATGTTCCATTCACCGTTGAACGCACGCCAGGCACGACCGAAATGGAGACTCCTCTTTTCGATTTCAATTACGGTTTGCCGGACATCCAGCTCAAGT
>JBLMXD010000164.1:0-2645 GCA_050257575.1 Alphaproteobacteria bacterium
ACGTTCGTGTAATTGATATTGCGATCGACGATGTAGGTGACGATTTCGCGGCCGCGGCCTTCGTAACTCTTTGCTTTCGCCAAATCGCGTCGCGTATTCGCCAGCGCCCCCAATTCTTCCAACGGCCAGCGATACAATTGCAGCGCGTCCTCTACGGAGACCCGCGCACCAGAAAGGATTTTTTCCGCCAGCGCATCTTGGTTCAGTGAAACCATCGCCGGTCATTTTATATGACTCGGCGAAGCATTGCACGTAGATCATTTCCCATGCTCGTTCGGAATTCGGTCCTCGTTTCCCTGGGCGTTTGTGGCCTGGCGGCGACTGCTGAGGGAATTCTCAGTGGTAAGCAGCCCATGCAAGTTTTGGCAACTTTTCATCTGCCGCGCTTTACGCCGCCGAGATGGGCATGGATTGTTATTGGCCTCCTCTACTACGGCATTTGCTTCACTGTTCTCACACGTCTTCTGCAGATGGACGATGCCAGCAGTCTACAAGGTTCTGCGATTGTCCTGATGATTGTTCTGCTGGGTCTGAACGCAGTATTCAATTACCTGTTGTTCGGATTGCGTAATCTCCTCGCTGCTTTGGTGGTTTTTATTCCGTATGACCTTATTGCCGTGGCGCTTCAGGTTTGTCTTTTCCGTCTGGACAACGCAACTGGATACATCTTCGTCTCGTACATAGTATATCTCGTGTTCGCCAGCGTTTGGGGATACCGACTTTGGCGATTGAACCGGGCGCACTTACCAGAGAGTTGAATGAATCAATCCGTCGCGATTATTGGAGCGGGCGTCTCGGGATTGACGTGCGCCGTGTTGCTGGCCGAGCGCGGATTCCGCACCGCAATATTCGCCAGAGAAACAGGCCGGGAAACGACCTCCGGTGCCGCTGCGGCGGTTTGGTTTCCGTATCACGTCGAGCCAGCGGAAAGAGTAATCCCATTGGCACTCGAAACTTACAACGTGCTCGTCGATCTGGCCGGTATTCCTGAAACCGGCGTCTCGACCATCGAGTTGCGTCAGTTCTCGCGCATTGGCGACATTCAAGTGCCCGATTGGGCCGTTCCGCTTGGAGCGCGTCCGCTTTCTTCTGTGGCAACCAGCCTGCAGCCGGTTCTGCACGGCGCACGACGCGATGGCTATACCTTTAAGAGCGGTTTCTCACTAAGTGTTCCGCTAACGGACACCACGATTTATCTCGATTATCTTGCAGGGCGTTTCCGGCGAGCCGGCGGCGAAATCAAAGCACATGTGCAGATCGAGCACCTCGAGGACATCGATCCCAAATTCGAATTCGTCGTGAACTGCTCAGGGATCGGGGCGCGTGAACTCGCGCACGATGACGACCTGGAGCCGCACCGTGGGCAGGTCGCAATCGTGCCGGGAATTGAGGGGCTTTCCTGCGCAATAGTGTGCGATGATGCGCCGCTGATGTATGCGATTCCTCGAGCGAACGATTGCGTCTTTGGTGGAACAAACGAACTCAGCGAGAATCTTGCGCCCGACTCCGCGACGACGTCGCGAATTATCGCCGAATGCTCCCGCGTGCTGAACATCGATGAGCCGCGCGTGCGTGCCGAGCGCGTCGGCCTGCGTCCATTCCGAAGAACAGGTGTACGTCTCGAGCGCGATCGTCTGCGCGATGGCCGTGTTGTTATTCACAATTACGGCCACGGCGGCGCGGGTTTTACACTGTCATGGGGCTGTGCTCGCGAAGTTTTTGATCTTGCGCTGAGCATTGCCAGCGTCGGGTAGCGCGCGCTGGTTTTGGTGTGGCTCAGACGCAGATTTTCAGGCCACTCTGGCCAACAGAAACAGCCCGACAGAAAGCGACACTGCCAGCGCGATTGCTAACAAGGATTCTCTGCGCCATTCGGGACGGGTCGCCGCACAGATGATGGAGAAGACCAACGCCCCGAGCGATCCCATTCCCGATGTCAAAAGTCCGTATGCAAAATAGGCGATAACTTCCCAACCGCTTTGAAAGTGGGCGAAAACGATTACTGCTGCACCGAGAGCAAAGATCCCGAAAGCTACGAGAGCGGCTTTGAACGACCATGGCATTGGAGCGCGATGCATTTTTGGTTTAGCGAAAAGCTGAGCGACTGCCTCCGGAAACGCAAGCCGGGTTTCAGCGAAGTTCCAGCGTCAAGAAAGCGCTGTTCGGGTCAGGAACATAGCTGCCGAATGGTGAACACTCGACAAACCCGTGGCTTTTATAGAAAGCGCGAGCCGCATCGAAATACGGCCACGAACCTGTCTCCAAGCTCAACCGATGTACTCCCATCTGGCGCGCCATCGCGATAATGTGTCGCAGCATTGCGCTCCCCGTACCTTTCCGTCTGTGCGACTCCTCGGTGTGCATTGATTTTATCTCTCCGTGGGATTCCGAGAGCCGCTTTAATGCACCGACCGCGACGACGTGGTCTCCTTCCCATGCGGACCAGAAGTGAATATCCGGTGATTTCAACCCGTGGAGATCAAGCGCGTGCGCGCTACCCGGTGCTGTCTGAGCGTGCGCTGTGTGAAAATGATGAGCCAGTAGAGCCTGGACTCGAGGATCGTCCAGCCCGCCATCAGTAATCTTCATTCGCGCTGCGCGCCATGTACTATCAAGACTGCGGGAAGCCCTTTGCAACGATCAGT
>JBLMXD010000165.1:0-14371 GCA_050257575.1 Alphaproteobacteria bacterium
CGATCTTTCCAGCAGCTCAAAATCGCTTTCCGCTAATTCGTTGAGGTGAACGATGATCCAGGAACAGTTCGCTGAACCGCCCATACCGATCAAATCTAGGAATAGTTCCAACGGCGCTTTGCTACCGCAGTCGTCCATTGGTCGTCCGATGTTTTTGAGAAATTCGTAGAGCGGCCCCGAGGCGTCGCGAAACATCTGCATTTCGTCACGCGACTCGGCCAAATGCGTCGTCAGTAAAATGTTGTCGCGATGCGCCATCTCTTCACAACTTCGAAACAGTTCTTTCGACGCGGTGAATAATGCGTGCGGCGCGAGGCCCCACGGCGCGCTCTGTGATGGCCTACTGTCAACAGATTCGATGGCCACATCGACAAGTTCCTGTGCGCGCTCCGGAGCGCGGATATCAATCAACTCCGGAAACCAACACGTGCGAATCGGCGGCTGAATCTGCGGAATCAACTCTGGAAAGGCTGTGAGATTTGCGATCGTGCTTGTCCCGAATCGCCTGGCTTCAGTGAAACCGTCATTGATTGAGTTGACATAATCTTTCGGCGAGAGCGTTGCCTTCTCCGCGTTGATTGCCCGGATCCAGCCGGCAAAGGATTTTCGGGGCGGGATTTTACCGCGCAGACTGGTGTAATCGAGGTGGCAATGCGCGTTAATTAGCCCGGGCAATAACGTCTGTTCGCCGAGGTCCAGGATTTCACCGGCGTTGCCCTTCTGTATCTCGCCAAATTCTCCGACATCGATAATTCGATTTTCAGAAACAGCTATCGCGCCGTTGTTGACCGGCGCTCCATCCATCGTGACGACAGTGCGCGCGCGAATGATCATTCGGCTTTCACTACCTTCCGGCATTCCGCAACGAGGAGATTGCACGATTCCTGGCAAAGCAACGGAATTGTCGCCGTCTCTGTTGTAGCCGGGGACGATGACCCCGGAGAATTTGAGGGCGCGACCTGATCGAATGAAGGATCGAACTTCTCCTTCGGCAATTTCGTTGATGCGATTGCGCCGTTCTCATCGCGGTTCCAAAGAATCGTTCTCAAACAACCGCCATCAGCTCGACAAAAATTCGCGACTACATCATTGATCCGCGCATCGGAAATCTTGGCGGCAACCCGATACATCCCGGATTGCCGATCCAGCGTCTCGCGCAGCGGCGTGGTTTTGAGGCGTCCGGTTTTCCACGCAAAGAAAACCGCGAGCCGCCCCGGATAAAAATAATCCAGCGCACGGCTTACTTGGTCGATCGTGCCGAGCTGCAGGAGCCAGCCGTGTCGCAGGTTCGGTGCGGTCTTGAGTGGACGATAGTTTCCAGCGTCGTCGTATCTTGCGATTTCGATCGCATCTTCAGCGTGTCGAAAGGTCTCTGGCTCAGCCAGCGATTGGTCGTCACGATGCGACACGAAAAAAACGCCTGACTCGGTCTTGCGGACCAGAATTTGCCCGAGCTGGAACGGAACAGTCAATGTGGTCCCATGGATCCGCTCAATGCGATTCGCCATTGGTAAAGCGCGACCGCTGCGCGCGCCAGCGCCTCTAGTGCAGACAATGGGCGATCAGACCGGCTGCGCGTTCAAGAAACTGCAGATCTTCATCGCCGAAGGCATTCAATTTATCGCTCTCGGCATCGAGCATGCCAAGAACGTGCCGATGGTCGTTGCGCATCGGAACAATGATCTCGGAACGAGTAGTGTGGAACGTAGGCAGATAGCGAATGTCCTTACTCACGTCGCCGACGATGATGGGTTTACCGGAATCCAGCGCCGCACCGCATAATCCCTGGGTGACAGGGAAACGTGGATAGGTCGCCGGATCCGTGCCGGTTTCGGCCATGATCACGAATTCGTTCTTGATGATCTTGTAAACCCCGACCCAGCGATAATCGCGCGCGGCGCGAATCATTTCTACCAGTTGATTCATTCGTTTCCGCGTGCACCCGCCGGCCAGCGCGAACGCCCCGATTTCCTGCAGCTTTTTACAAGTCGTTTCCTTCATCCAGTGGGAAGCCAATCTGGCGCAAAACAAACCGAGTGCGAGCAGGATTTCAACTTTTTGCAGCCAGGGCCTGTTGGATGATGATATCGGCAAAACCGGGATCGGTACCGATAGAGGGCGCATAAGACAGTGAACGGTCTTCAATGTTGTAGGGGTTGCGCAGGAAGATATCGCCGTGCGCGGTAGCCGAGGGCGCCGAGCCCCGCTCGTCGCGGTCGGGGCTCGCTACGGCAGAAATTCCGAGTAAGACCGGTATGTCCTCGTAGCTGTGCAATCCATCGGATATGAAGAATGGAACCACGACGACGTTTGGCGTCTTCGTCAATTTCCGCCAATCTGATACCAGGGGCGGTTCTTCCATGTACACGTTGAGGACGGCCGCGTATTTCCCGGTCACCCGGATCTTCTCCGCTTCGCGTTTCGCTGCAACGGCGCTGTTTTCATTCAGATCTGTTCCGTGGGCAACGATTAGTAAACTGGTTTGGCCAGGATCAGCATGAGGCGCAACTTCGCTCGCGCGCTTGAGCAGTAGCTCGGTCATGAGTGGGTGGTTTCCAACCGGCTGACAATATTTCCATATCTGGCCATCCGGTCGCTTTGTCGTCTGGCCATTCAGTTCAAGCTCGCGCGGGACCACTGTCTGAGTGAAATAGCCTTCGCTGATGAAGTTCGGCACCACGTAAACTTCGCGAACTGATTCCGGATCGAACAGAAACAACGCGTCGCGCAAGCTCGGTTCCTCCTTCCAAAATGCGTACTCGACCTGAGCAAAAATGTTCCGACGCCGAATCTCTGTTGCGTGCGCCAGCGTTGGCGCGCTCGAATCGGGGTTCACCGTGGAACCGTGAGCAACAATTAGAAGCGCGTGGGCGTGGGATCCGTTAGAATTCATGCGAACTGGGAAACGTCCAACGTCCAACATGCAGCGTCCAACGCTAATTAGGAGCGAGTTTCAGTGTAGCTCGACGAGGGACAGGCTCGTTGACTCTGACTTCTGAAATGTTAGCCTGCGATTACACCACATACGGACTGCGTAGATGAGCTTTATCAAGCTGAGTTTCGCTTTTGCTTTGGTCGTTGCGGCGGCCGCCGTTTTCACTCTTGCGTTTGGCGCTGAACAAGCGGCCAAGTCGAATATGCTGCTATGTAAACATCAGTACGCGCTTTGCACATCGGCATTGTGCATACCGCAACCGGGGGACCCGACGAAAGCAATCTGTTTTTGCGCCGTAGAGGACGGCGCGAGCATGTCGTCGGTGCCGTGCAACACGACCGAACCCAGCACGGACGCCAACGGAATTCGCACGGTGTACTCCGCTTTTTCGCTCGAACAATTCAAGGAGGGTAAGAAAGTCCTTCGGTGTTCCAGCGGCACGCCCTGGACATGGTGCCTCAATAAGCGTTGCACTGTCGATCCATCCGATCCCAAGAAAGCAATCTGTACGTGCGACGTATTACGAACTGGGGAGTGGATTACGCTGGGCGGGAAATGCGACACTGGCACCTGCACCACAGGCTATTGGTCCGGCGCGACCGTAAAGGACTTCGACGAAGCGGCTTCTTTCATGGTGAAATCACTTAACCTCGACCACTCTCCCGTCGAATGGTGCCCCGGGGCGAAGCCATGAAGCAGGCTCCCGTTTATCGACACTACTCACTATCCATCGAACAATCACATGTATTCCTATGAAATTCCGCACATACAAAAATACTGAATTGACAGTCAGCGAAGTCGGCTTCGGGCTTTGGACAATTTCCACCGGTTGGTGGGGAAATTTCACTGAAGGCGAAGCGATCGCGCTGATGCACAAGGCGTTCGATCTCGGCGTCACCTTGTTCGACGCTGCTGATACGTACGGTAACGGCTTGAGTGAAGAATTGATCGCGAAAGCGTTCCCCAATCAGCGCGATGACATCGTGATCGCCACGAAGGTCGGCTACGATTTTGTCCATTACGGTGAGGCTCGCGGGCGCGGTCAACGCGAGATCCCGCAGGATTTTTCGCCGGAGGCGATCACACGCGCGACCGATGCGGCGCTGAAGCGATTGAAAACCGACCGGATCGATCTGCTTCAACTACACAACATCCGGATGGAGCAGATTTATGATGACACGCTCTGGAAGACTCTGGAGACATTGAAGAGCGAAGGAAAAGTTCGCTACTATGGCATTGCGCTCGGGCCGGCGATTGGCTGGCTCTACGAAGGTGTGAATTGTATTCGCGAACGCGACCTCACCAGTGTGCAGCATATCTACAACATGCTCGAGCAGCATCCCGGCCGCGCCTTTAACGAAGCAGCGACAGAGGCGGGCAAGGACACCATGTTTCTCATTCGCGTGACACATTCATCCGGAATGCTTGAGGGCAAATATACGGTTGAAACCAAGTTTCCGCCGACGGATCATCGTAGCCATCGTCCGCGCAGTTGGCTGCTGAATGGAGTCAAGAAGGTCGAGCAACTGCGTTTTCTTGAAAATTCCGGGCGCACGCTTGGGCAGGCGGCGTTGCAATGGTTGCTGGCCGATGATCGCATCGCTTCGACTCTGCCGAACATCTACAATGAAGAACAAGTGATTGAGTTCGCCAAAGCGCCGGACACGCCGGCACTCACTGACGACGACATGGCGAAGATTGACGAACTCTATTCTGCGAATTTCGGGGTCGAAGAAGAACCGCCGAAATTCAAGGGAACGATGGATCTGCCGCAGGAAACCGCAGCCGCATAAAAGACGCGGATATAATTAATCTGATTCGTCGTCTTCCTGGACTGGTTCGGCGCGGCGGACTTCGGGTTGCTCGCGAGCGCGGCGGTCCGATCGGCTGGTGAGCATTTGCCCTTTGTAAACGTCCTTGAATACATCGGCAATCATTGGGGCAGCGGCCGAACCACCGTGAACTTTGCTGCCAACGTCGCCCTCGTAAACGGCCGCGAACGCGTATTGCGCTTGGTTGGCGGGCAGAAAACCGGCGAACCACGCCGCAGTGCGTTCCTTGTGTTTTGGTCCCCATTGCGCGGTGCCGGTTTTTCCGGCGACTTCGACATTATCCATACTGGCCTGATGGGCGGTACCGCCGGCGCCGTTCACGACGTCGATCATCCCGGTGTGCACCTGATCAATCGTCTCTTGCGAGAGGTCTAGGTTTCTCTTCGCGCGCACCTGGTAGGCGGTGACGATTTGGTTGTCGAATGTCTGCACCTGCTGGACCAATCGTGTTTGATAGAACGTTCCGCCATTGGCTACGATGCCCATTGCCTGGGCCATCTGTAACGGCGTTACCTGGATGTCCCCCTGGCCGATCGACATGTTGGCGATATCGCCGTTGAGAATCTTGCGGCCGTGTGTGGCCTTCATGTATTCGTCGTTGGGGATTCGGCCTTCGGCTTCGCCACGGAGCGGAATGCCGCATTTCGCTCCGAAACCAAGCTTCAATGCCCAATCGATAATCGGCGCCGAACCGGTCCGAATTCCAACCTGATAAAACCATGTGTCGCACGACTCCGTGAGCGCCTGGACAAAATTCAGGGGGCCGCGATCGCTTTTTTTCCAGTTATGAAACGTGACGTTTCCAATCTGAATCGCCCGGGTGCAGTCGTATTGATCTGCTGGATAGATGGCGTGGCTTTCCAGTGCCGCAATTCCCACTGCAACCTTGAACGTGGATCCCGGTGGATAGGATGAGCGGTATGCTCGCGGCAGAAGCGGGATGTCCGGATCGGATTGTAATGCTTTAAGTTGATCGGCTGAGATCGACGGAACGAATACGTTCGGGTCGTACGTAGGCCAGGACGCCATCGCCAGGATGTCGCCGGTGTTTGGATCGATTATGACCATCGCGCCGCGCTTTGCTTTTGCTGCCAGCGCCTTTTCCGCGAGCTCCTGAAGGTGCAAATCAAGAGTGGTGACCACGTTGTAGCCGGGCTCAGGCGGGGTGATGAGTTTCTCGGAAGTTTTCCGGCCGTCCTTATCGAACGTCAGCTTGTATTCTCCGTGCTTGCCGGTCAGCATTTCGTTGAAGGTCTGCTCGAGTCCTTCGCGTCCCTCGGTCTCCGGCCAAATCGTCTCGTGGTTATCGACGATGCCATCAGGGTTGCGGCCTGTTTTTCCGGTGTATCCAATAATCTGACCGGCAATTTTTCCGTTCGGATAAATCCGTACGTAAACAGGCCTCACCATGATGCCGGGCGGAAGATTGTCTTTGATTGGTTCGTACTCTTGTGGCGTGAGATTCTGCGCGATCTCAAACGGCATGATTCCGCGATTGCGGTAATGCCGTAGGATCGCCTCGTCGGAAATGCGAAACCTGCGCCCGATTAGTTTCCCAGCTTGATCTATCTTTTCCCTGGTGAACTTGAGCACTTCGGCATCCGAAAAGTTTAACGGCGTCGGAAAATTGATGACCAGATTGTAGCTGAGTCGATTCTGTGCCAGCGGCGCGCCATTGCGATCGGTGATTTGTCCGCGTGGGGCGGGGATATCGAGAATGTAGGTACGCGCCAGCTTTTGTGTTTCGAAGGTCGGCAGGATCGTCTCTTCTTGCGGCGCTAGCGTTCTTGGACTCGGTGCAGGCGTCGGCATGAGCATCTGCGCGCGCGTGCCGGGCGAGAAGGCAAAAAGCACGAGCACAATCCCCAAGCTACCTACGGGTCCCCAAATCGGCCTCATTCGAATCAAAGTCTGCGTAAATCTACCCAATCTGCAAAAATCAATGCCTTTGCAGAAATCGATGCACTTCTTCGGCCAACTTTCGGCCGATTCCTTCCGTAGCGCCAATCTCTTCGATGCTGGCCCTGCGAAGCCGATTCACTGACCCGAATCGGCGAAGTAAGAGGCTTTTGCGATTCTGGCTCACGCCCGGGCAATCGTCGAGGATACTTTCTTCGATTCGTTTTTTCATGAGCAGCTGATGATACGCATTGGCGAACCGATGCGCCTCGTCCCGAATCCGCTGGAGCAAGCGCAGCGCACCCGATTCCATTGGTAGTCGGAGCGGCAACGCACGGCCCGGCCGATAAATCTCCTCATGCTCCTTTGCCAGACCGATGATCGGCAGATCGTGCAAACCTAATCGCTGCAACTCACGGCAGGCGGAAGAGAGTTGCCCTTTGCCACCGTCGACAATGATCAGGTCAGGAAGACGAACATAGGATTGCCGGTTTGGTTCACTTTCCAGCCTCCGAACCGCGTCGAAAGCGTTTTCCTGGGAGAACTCCGCCGATCCCAAATTTGTCTGTCGCGCTTCAAGTAGAATGCGCGAATAGCGCCGGCGTACAACCTCAGCCATGCTCGCGAAATCGTCCTGTCCCTCAACCGTCCGTACGCGATAGCGGCGATAATTGTCTTTATCCGGCACTCCCTCCCGGAAAGAGACCATCGAAGCGACCACGTGCGTCGCGGAAATATTTGAGATATCGAAACACTCCATCACGCGGGGTTTACGTGGCAAATGCAGCGCGTCCGCAAGTTCATTCACATCCGCCATTGGATCGATTGTGCTTGGCAAACTGCCGCGCCTGAACCGTCGTATCGGCTTGGTGGTATTGCGCAAATCCTCAATCATGTCGCGCAATTCTGCCGCCTTCTCGAAATCCATTTTCTCGGCTGCTTTATGCATTTGATCGTCGAGCGTGGCGATCATCTCCCGTGATTTGCCATCGAGAAATTCACACGCCTGCGCGACGCGCTCACGGTATTGCTCTGTGGTAATCTCACTCAACCGAACCGGTACCTGGTAGGTCGAAGATTTCAATTCGCGTTCTGTAGGTGAACCTCGGCCAAAGGTGAGCACACCAAATTTTTTGCGCATGAAATTCAAAGTCTGCCGTAGTGCCCCCGCGTGCGCGTACGGACCGAAATAGCGGCTATTGTCGTCCTTTTTGAGTCGGGACAGACGGAACCGCGGCCACTCTTCGGTGAGATCGACCCGGACCAGGAGGAACCGCTTATCGTCCTTGAAGGAAATGTTGTAACGCGGCCGGTATTCCTTGATCAACTTACCCTCGAGCAAAACCGATTCCGCTTCACTCCGAACGGTGTGAGTCTCAAAATCCCACGTAGCCTCGAGCATCGCGCGTGTCTTTAAGTCAGCCTGCGCCAATTTCGAGGGCAGGAAATAGGAGCTCACGCGTTTGCGCAGATTACGTGCTTTTCCCACGTAAATGACGCGGTTGAAGCGGTCGCGCATCAAGTACACACCCGGCTTGTGCGGCACTTCGTGCACTTTTTTCTGCAAATCAGGCTTCGCCTTCTTGTTTACGGCCACGCGGCGGCAAATTTACTCGAGAAGAACGCAACAGGAAATTCGCTGTGTTTTCTTTTGCCACAACCTGATGAGCCGTGAGCCTGCTGCTTTGCGATAAAAGAAAAAAAGCGCCCGCGACATGTCGCGGGCGCGTTGAATTCCTGTTCGGAAAACAACTCTGCCTTTAGCTTTAGGGCTTTGTCGTTGTCGTAGTAGTTGTTTCCTCCTGCTTGATAACAGCCGCTGGCTGCTTCAGCACGATTTTTCGCACAACCATCCGGTCACCGGTTTTGGCGTAATAGACGGTTGCCGGCATGTCCGGTCGGACAGCCGACCAGGCTACGGTGTGACCCTCCGGATCCACAATTGTGGTGTTGTGCGTGTAGTAATAACGCACTGGCGCCACATTTGGCTCCGTTCGGAACATAAAGTAATCCGAATCCGGCGTATATTTCACGATCGTGCCGGCACTCGTGGTCGTTGTCGCCTGGGTTGTTGTCGTACCGGTTACCGGGTCCGATGTCGTTGTGGTGGTTGTGGTCTCCTGTGCCAGGGCTGTCGCCACCGCCGTCGCACAAACCGCTCCAACTGCCAACATTTTCACTAATCTCATTTGTTTCATATTTATCTCTCTGCTTTGATTGAATGGATGTTCTCCATTGAGTGCCACTCCGGCTCCTTAGCACCGAAGTTTCTTCAGTTATGCCCTGATATCGTAAATTGCGTCTCACGTGGTCGCATGATGCAGCGCAATTCTTTTTCATTCGTTAGATCTAGTTAGCGTGATGTTTATGCAGGCTTTACCCGGTTTTCGCGATTTCCTGCCCGAAGACTGTTCGGAGCGGAATTATGTCTTTGCGCGGTGGCGCGAAGTGGCCCGCCGCTACGGATTCGTCGAGTGGGAAGGTCCCGTGCTGGAACCGACGGATCTCTACAAAAAGAAAAGCGGCCCGGAAATTGTTGAGCAGCTTTTCAATTTCAAAGATAAAGGCGAACGCGAAGTTGCGCTGCGTCCCGAGCTAACGCCTACACTAGCCCGCGTGGTCGCGGCACATGAACGCGAATTTAAGAAACCACTCAAATGGTTCTCGATTGGCCAATTTTTCCGTTACGAAAAGCAACAGCGCGGCCGGTTGCGCGAACATTTTCAGCTCAATTGCGATATTATCGGCGAAACGGACCTTGCCGCAGACATCGAACTAATAGCGCTCTGCATCGATGTATTACGTTCCTTCGGGCTCGGTAGAGAAGACTTCGTGATCCGGGTCAGTGATCGAGAATTCTGGACTGATTTCTTCCGCGATAATAAAGTGCCCACCGAGCGTTGGGGCGAATTATTGCAAGCAATCGACAAATCCGCGCGGGAGCCGCGCGAGAAAACCGGGGAGAGACTCGGGAAGCTTGCCGATCCTGTATTCAGCCTTCTTAAGAGCGGCGGAAAAAGTGCGAGACTGGAACAACTCATTGACGGACTGCGCGCTCGTGACCTTGCCGATTTTGTTGCCATTGACGTTGGGATCGTTCGCGGGCTCGCCTATTACACCGGGATCGTGTTCGAGGCATTCGATCGCGCCGGGAAGTTCCGCGCGATTGCCGGCGGCGGGCGTTACGATAATTTGATTGCACAACTCAGCGACGATGCGCTATCGCTGCCTGCGCTTGGCTTTGCGATGGGCGACGTTGTTCTCGGTGAATTAATCGACGAGATCCCCCGCGCGCGCGAAGCGATGCGGGAACTAATCGCCAGCGAGCGCAAGATCGATGTCTACATGGTCATTGCGAAAGAAGAACGTCGGGTCGATGCGCTCGGACACGTCCAGCAGCTTCGCGACCACGGCTACCGCGTCGATTACCCTCTCGTCACAATAAAAGTCGCCCGCCAGTTCCAAGCAGCCGAAGAGGCAGGCGCGCGGCTTGCGGTTCTCTTTGGCGATGAGTGGCCACAGGTGAAGATTAAAGATATGATGACCGGCGAGCAGCAACTTGTCGCGGGTGACAATCTGCTGACCCGCTTAGCCGAGCTTCTTCCAAGGTTGCTGTAGTGTCCGCTGTCCGCAGCGGAAGTGTCAGTCGCAGTTTATTTCTACCGCGCTGAGGACAGCGCACGCTAGAGCACCTAAGCGCTTGCTGAATTCTGCGGTTCGCCCACAGTGAGCATCGCATGTATCGCACGCATAATTGCAATTCACTCCGTAAAAGCGACATCGGCAGCCAGGTCACCCTTGCCGGCTGGGTAAATGTCGCCCGCGATCATGGCGGCGTGATCTTTATTGATCTGCGCGACCGTGAAGGCCTCACTCAGGTCGTCTTCCGTCCGGAGGAAAACGCGGAGCTTGCAAAACAAGCGCACACGTTGCGCGGCGAGGACGTGATTCAGGTTTCGGGTCGCGTGGCCGCACGCCTGCCCGGCACTGAAAACCCAAATCTCGCCACGGGTGATATTGAAATTATTCCAAGGGAATTGCGCATTTTGAATCGGGCCGACCCACTGCCGTTCCCGATCGATGTCGAGCCGCAAAATGAAGATCTGCGGATGACCCACCGGTATTTGGATCTTCGGCGGCCGCGGCTCTCCCGAAATCTGCGAATTCGTCATCGGGTAGCGAAAGCGACTCGCGATTATCTTGACAGCCAGGGGTTCGTGGAAGTTGAAACACCGATTCTGTCCAAGAGCACACCGGAAGGCGCCCGTGATTTTCTGGTCCCCAGCCGGATCATGCCCGGAAAATTTTTCGCGCTGCCACAGGCGCCGCAGCAATACAAACAGCTCCTCATGGTCGCCGGCGTGGAAAAATATTTTCAGATCGCAAAATGTTTTCGCGACGAAGATTTGCGCGCCGACCGGCAGCCGGAATTTACGCAGATCGACATCGAAGCGTCGTTCGCGACGCCGGAGGACATCTTCGCCGTCACCGAAGGAATGCTTGCCGCGATTTTCAAGGCCACACACAACATCGACATCAAAACGCCTTTTGACCGGCTCACCTACCGCGAAGCCGTCGATCATTTCGGGAGCGATAAACCCGATCGCCGGTTTGGCATGGAGCTCGTTGATCTCGGAGAAACTTTTCGAAACAGCAGCTTTAAAGTTTTCCGGAGCGCGCTCGACGCAGGTGGAGTGGTAAAAGCCATTAACGCAAAAGGCTTTGCCGGAATCACAATCGGCCAGGTCGACGAGCTAACCGAAATTGCAAAATTGCATGGCGCAAAAGGCCTCGCGTTCATCAAAATCGAGAACGGCGAATGGAAATCGCCGATCGTGAAATTTTTCAGTGACGCCGAGAAAACCGCTCTGCGGTCGAAGCTGAATATCGAAGAGGGCGATTGCGTTTTCTTTGCTGCCGACCAGTGGGGAATTGCCTGTGAAGTCCTGGGCCGCTTGCGCCTCCGTATCGCGGAGATCCAAAAGCTATTGCCCGCCGGTGAAATCTGGAATTTCCTCTGGGTTACAGATTTTCCGCTTTTTGAATGGAGCCCTGAGGAAAACAAATGGAACGCGATGCATCATCCGTTCACTCGACCGAAGGCCGAAGACATGCCGCTGTTTGAAGCGAAGAAGTTTCCGGAAGTTCGCGCTGAGGCTTACGACGTCGTCTTAAACGGAGTGGAAATCGGCGGCGGTAGCATTCGTATTCACGAGACAAAGTTGCAGGACAAAATGTTTGAAGCCCTCGGCATCAGTCCGGACGCTCGAGGATCGCAGTTTGGCCATTTGTTGCGCGCGTTTCGGCTCGGTACGCCGCCACATGGCGGGATCGCCTTCGGCCTTGATCGGCTCGTCATGCTTATCTGCGGGGAGCAAAGCATCCGTGACGTGATGGCTTTCCCGAAAAACAACCGCAGCATGGACCTCATGACACAATCGCCTGCGGAAGTCGATCCCCGACAGTTGAGGGATCTTTCACTCGAGCTGAGAAAAGACAAGAAGCTGTAGCCGCGATTCGGCGCAGGCTGTAAGTTAGCGAAATCCGGGCTTGCTACGGTCGCGCGTGTCGCTCAATATGCAGTCCCGATGATTCGGGCGAATTGCCGGGCACGGTTCACCGCAGCCGATTTCGACTTCATCGTGCGCACGCTGGCGCGCTCGCAAACGGATCAAGTTTCGCTGGTCGATCTATTGAGTGATGTCGAGACGCTTGATTCCATTCTCGATCACCCCCGGTTGGTTGACGCCATTTTGAACCACTGCGGCCAACTGCGGATATCATCTCAGTTTTATTTTTACGTCCTCGCACGGCACGTTCTGCGTCAGGGTGGAATTGGCGACCGCAAACTATGCGATTACGTCGCCTCACTACTGGAAGCTTTCTCGCGCGCGAGCCGGCTGCAGATTTCTGATGAAACCGATCGTCTGACCCAGCAGTACATTTCCGACATCCTGATCGCGCTCAACCGCGCGACACCAGAACAGACCTTCTTGCTTCGAGCGCACGTTGGTAATTACTCGCTTTTCATCAGCGGAATTTTTCACGAAAGCGCCCAGAGACGCAGTCGGCGCGGCGGACCGGATATTGAATTTTACGAGCAGGTCGGCCGTATGAACTATCAACTCCTTTCCTCCCATGCAGTGGCTCGCCGCTGCGAACTGAATGACGTATTCGAAGGTTTGGCCGACCGGTTTCACCAGGTCCGTCTGGCGTTGAATCAGCTTTCCGATCGGCTGTTAAATTTGGACGACGACGCGCGTCCCTCGCTTTCGTTGTGAACGAGACGCTCTTCAGCCAGATCCAGCGCTTATTTGAACGAACGTACGCGCAGGTCGGGATCAACTTGGAAGATTGTCTGATCGATCGAACGCGCTGCGCGCAATTGTCCGTGCTCGCCGGAAGATCCGCTCTCGAGTTGAGCGAGCTCGCACGCACATTCTTGCGCCGGGCTGGCGATCAGCTCTATGTCGGCATTTACTATTCGCGCTGGCTGATCGAACAACTTGAAGAACACGATCCGCGTGCTGGGCTGGGGGATCGCAATATCCGATCGCTGATCGCTTTTGTAGAAGAACTAAATCACGCGTTACACGCAGCGCTTCAGTTCAAACGCGGAGTGCGCCAGATCGGCTCGGAAGATTTCGCGCGCAATCTTGAGCTCCAGGCGCAGGTGGACACTTATCTGGTTCTTCTTTTGTTCGTCGGCTTTTTCCGCAAGACGCAACGGGTCTCCGCAACCGACCGCCGCTGGCTGCGGTTTCATCTTTTCGCCAGACAATGTCCCGAAGCATTTCGCGGAGCGAATCTGCGCGGTCGTTACCTTGAGACGAACCAGCTTGCCGCAGATTACACGCGGTATCTCGACACTCTGAATGCCATTCGTCGTCTCGATGAAATCCGGCGGTTTCATTCACTCGATTATGGCGCGAAACGAGAGCGAATTCTGGCGCTGACTGTCGGGGAGCCGACCTAAGCCGCCGTTATTGCGCCACGACGCATGATGGGATTCATTCGCCCATGCGTATTTATCCAAAGAGTCCCAAAGAAATGACCGAAGGCATGACGTATTTTCCCCGTATGCTGGACAAGATCCGGCTGCATCTGCGCGGCGAACTTCACGAAGATTACCGAGAAAACTTCGGCGGAGTGAAAGCCGCCGACGGCGTCTGCTGCAATTTTCTGCGTGTACATCATCGCGATGTGATCGAGCGTGTGAAACAGGGCGGAACAGACGAAGAAATTCTGGAATGGTGTTTCGAAAAGGGCCGCCGTTTGAATGAAGGCGACCTTTTTGTTTGGAACGGATTCGCATCGAAGCTGGGGTGGCGCGATTCGATCACGCCACGGCTCGAACAACGGAAAAAGGAGATGGGAATCACTGATCGCGATGACATTCAATGCATTCCAGATCTCATCGATTTCGACGAAGGCCGGCTTCCGGAGGCGAGTAAGACTCCATGAGTTCATCGAACACACCCCGGTTGCGACGCCTCAGCCTTGCGATTTGTCTTTGCGCTCTGGTTTTCGCTGCATGCCAATATGAGGTTCCAATTACGCAAAGTCCCACCCGCAAAGTGCAGGAACAACTTCTGGGGAACTGGGTCTCATTGGATGGCAAGGAGAACATGAGGGTGCGGCGACTCGATGATAGTACCTATGTCGTTTACTACGACGGCGATCTCTTCCGCGTTTATCACTCCGA
>JBLMXD010000166.1:0-5130 GCA_050257575.1 Alphaproteobacteria bacterium
TACGATATTAGCGACGTTTCGCCGGACACATCGTTTCTCGAGATGCTCGACATCCTAAATGAAAATCTGGTCCAATCCGGTAAGGAACCTGTCGCGTTCGACTCGGATTGCCGCGAAGGGATTTGCGGCACGTGCTCACTCACGGTGAACGGCGAAGCTCACGGTCCTGATCACCCGGGTGCAGTGTGTGAACTGTACATGCGAAAATTTCGTGACGGGGCGACGATCATAATCGAGCCGTTTCGCGTCGGCGCGTTCCCAATTGTGAAAGATCTCGCGATCGATCGCAGTGCACTGGATCGCATTGTGCAAGCGGGCGGATTCATCTCCGCGCGCGCAGGCTCCGCACCGGAAGCCAATTCTGTTCCCGTGCCAAAACACGACGCCGATCTGGCGATGGAGGCGGCAGCCTGCATCGGTTGCGGCGCGTGCGCGGCAGGGTGCCCGAACGGATCGGCAATGCTTTTTACTGCTGCAAAAGTTTCACACTTGTCGTTCCTACCGCAGGGCCGGCCGGAACGTGAGCGTCGGGTTTCGAAAATGGTACAGGCAATGGACGCCCAGGGGTTCGGCAATTGCACCAACACCTACGAATGCGAGGCAGTCTGTCCTGCCAAGATTAGCGCCAGTTTCATCGCAAAACTGAATCGTGAATACGCACGCGCACAGTTCCAGCAACGTCTGGGCGACTAAGGTAGGGGCGATTGACCGGAATCGCCCGGACGGTTCGGGTGAACCGTCCCTACCTCAAAAGTCAGCGTGTTTCGCATTCACACGTCCACAGTTCCGGATCAAGCTCCGCCTTCGCGCGTTTCGCTAACAGATTCGCATCTGCATGGTCGCGTATTACCGCAAAAACTGTCGAACCGGAGCCGGACATGAGCGCGGCGCCCACTTCTGCTTGCCTTAACAACCAGCTCTTCATTCGAGCGAGAAAAACAAACTTCTCGAAAACAGGACGTTCCAGATCGTTCATAAACCTTACTCCGGCAAATTCTTGAGCGGCATAAGAAACGCCCGGAATCTCGCGGGAGTCTTTCCATTGGGAATATGCCCACGGCGTCGGCACGGAGAACTCAGGTTTCAGCAACAAAACGGGAAACTGTTTCCGTAATCTGGTTGGCCTGACCAGCTCCCCGCGCCCTTTGCAAATCGCCGCGGATTGGAAAATAAAAAATGAAACGTCAGAACCAATTTCTTCCGCCATTTTCGCCAGCCCTTCGCGCGGCAAACTGGTCTCGAACAATTCGTTGAGTGCCAGTAGCGCGGAAGCCGCATCGCTGCTTCCTCCGCCCAAACCGGCTGCGTGGGGAATTTCCTTTTTAAGCCGGAGCGAGACACCACCTTTAACTTTCGTTTTTTCGAAGAACAATTTTGCCGCGCGCACGACCAGATTGTCGTCTCCTTTTGGTACCGACGGATTATCGCAATGAAACTCGATTCGCTTTTTACCGTCGCGCTGCTCAATCTCAATCTCGTCGCAAAGCGAAATCGGGGCGATGACTGTCTGAATCTGGTGAAAACCGTCACGTCGCCGACCGAGAATTTTCAGCGAAAGATTGATCTTCGCCGGCGCGCGGACTTGCATAAGCTTCAATTTGCTCTGTCATTGCGACCGAAGTCGAGGAATCTTCGCGAGGAATGACAAACTCTGCTGAAAAAATTATCGTCGCGCTCGACGTGCCTTCTAAAGCGAAGGCGCTCGAGCTTGTTGAACAGCTCCACGACGACATTTCCTTTTTCAAAATCGGTCTCCAACTTTACACAGCCGAAGGTCCGGAAATCGTGCGAGCCGTTTTGGGTACCGGCGCGAGGGTCTGGCTCGATCTCAAGCTGTACGACATTCCGAATACCGTCGCGCGCGCAGTCGAATCCGCTAACACTCTCGGCGTGCATATGCTCACGATTCATTTGAGCGGTGGCAGCGAAATGATTGGACGCGCCACTGCCGCTCGCGCTACCGGCATGCTTCTCCTCGGGGTTACCGTGCTGACAAGTGCAACGGAACAAAACCTGCGCGAGATTGGAATCGCCAACAATGTGCAAGATCAAGTCCTGCGCCTTGCCAGACTTGGAGTCGAGTCAGGAATTGACGGCGTCGTCGCCAGTCCGCATGAAATCGACCTGCTGCGAGCTGAATTTGGAAACAGAATTAAAATCGCCGTTCAGGGAATTCGGCCGACATGGGCGGAACCTGGCGATCAGAAACGCTTCATGACTCCGCGCCAGGCAGTCCAAGCTGGCGCAGATTACATCGGCATAGGCCGGCCAATTACCGCCCATCGGAACCCGCGAGAAGCAGTGGCAAAAATCCTGGACGAATTGCACGGGTGATTGGCATGTCCGGCGAAGTTGACACAGCGCTCGATATTTCCGGCCTCAGAAGTCCGGGATTCCTCGACTTCGCTCGGAATGACAGCCGAGACGACTTAGCGCAACGCCTGTTTTCTTCGGCAAACATCTATCACGACGTTGCCAGACACTCGGCGGCAATGAACATGGCGATCGACGAAGCGCTGCTTCAAAGCGCGGTCGTCCCCTCAATCCGCTTCTATCGATGGCACTTGCCCGCCCTCTCCTTCGGTTACTTCGGAAGATTTCTGGAAGTCTCAATTTACGCCGGCGAACGTGACTTGGTTCGGCGTTGGACCGGTGGCGGAACCGTTTTTCACGGCGAAGACCTCACCTATGCCATTGTAATTCCGGCAAGCGATCCGGCCTTTCGCGAATCATCGATGACGATCTACGAAAAAATTCATCGCGCTTTAGCCGACACGTTCAAGGAAGCCGGCCAGCACGCGGTTGTAGCTGGGGAAGATGACCCCGCCGGGATTGCCGGAATGCAAGCTGTCAAAGCGGAGGGCAATAATTGTTTCTCCAATCCTGTTCGCGCTGATGTAATGATGGACGGCCGAAAAATCGCAGGCGCAGCGCAGCGCCGGACCCGTCGCGGATTACTACAGCAAGGCAGCATTCAAGCAATTAATCTGAACAATCGTTTCGCGGATCGTTTTGCAAAGACTTTGTCGTCGAGTTGCAATCAATTGAAGATCGAGGAAAAAATTAGTCAGCAGGCTCGCGAAATTGCCCGGCAAAAATACGGAACCGATACCTGGCTGCGCAAAAGGTAAGCGGCGGCAGACAGGGCGGCAGCCAATTTGCGAAATTGTTCAGAAAGAACGCTGCGAGCTTGCTCTACTGAGACCGCCCCATTATTCTCGCATCGTGGAACTGTTTACCGGCTCGCACCCGAGCACGACTCACCGCGCAATCTCGAGAGCGAGCGGCCCTCCGGCACTTTGCCTGGCCGAAGTGGCAAAACTCGTTCAGCCCCATCTCGAGCAAGTCGAGACGCGTATTGCGGAACAAGCTTCGGCATTCGATCCAGCGATCGAGGGTTACGTTGTTTACGCGGTTGGCAGCCGCGGTAAGCGACTTCGGCCGTTACTGGCTCTGCTGGCAGGGGGCGCGACGGGAACAATCAACTCCGGCCACGTGGATCTCGCTGTGATCGTGGAGCTGATTCACATCGCTACGCTGGTGCACGACGACGTCATGGACGAAGCAGAACAGCGGCGCGCGCAGCCTACGGCAAACGCGCGCTGGGGAAATTCGCTAAGTGTTTTGCTGGGTGACTGCCTTTTTGCACACGCTTTAACTTTATCCACGAATTTCCAGAACTCGGACATCAGCCGGGCCATCGCGCGCACGGCCGCGACGGTTTGTTCCGGCGAAATGATTCAGACTCAGCGCCGGTTCGATCTCAACCTCACCGTTGAGGATTATTTGCGCATCGTCGAAATGAAAACTGGCTCGCTTTTTGCGGCGGCATCGGAATTGGCCGGCATGATTAGCGAAGCCGATCCCAAAGCCGTAGAGATTTTTAAGAACTTTGGCTTTCAAATCGGGACGGCGTACCAGATTTATGACGATTGCGTCGACCTCGCCGGGACCGAAAGCGCGACCGGAAAAACGCTCGGCACCGATCTGCGTAAGGGCAAATTTACGCTGCCGGTTTTGATTTTCCTCCAATCTGCTTCGGAGTTTGAACGCGAACGTTGTTGCCAACTCGTGCTGGACGAAAAGATCGAAGAGATGATTGAGCTGTTAAAGAACGGCGCAAACAATGGCGCATTAAACGAATCGATCGCTGCGGGAAGCGATGTGATTCGCAAAGCGCAACGTGCACTGGACGGAGTCGCATCAAATTCTTACGCCGACGCATTGTTCTCTCTTGGTGACGCCGTATGCGACATGTTCGATCAACTTCGCGTGTGAAACGGTGACAAAGGCAGGTCGAGCCTTGCGAGACCGAGCGCTTGGCTTGATGGCACCTCCGCTCTTCAGATTCTGATATGTCGCAGCTCAAGATCCGCGAAATGCCACAAGACGAGCGGCCGCGGGAAAGGTTGCTCGCCAGGGGAGCCGATGCTCTCAGCAACGCAGAACTGATCGCGATTCTGCTGCGCACGGGCCGGCGCGGCATGAACGTGGTCGACGTCGCTCGCGAATTGCTCGACAAATACAAATCGTTTGCGGAGCTGAGTCGTTGTTCGGTCCAGGAACTGAGCGAAGTCAAAGGAATCGGCCAGGCGAAAGCACTGGAACTGGTTGCGGCGTTCAATCTCGGCAAACGGTTTGCGCAGGAACCGCTCTCCCAACAAAAGCTCGATTCCCCGGAATTGATTTACAAACTTCTGGGTGACGAAATGCGGATGCTGCGGACGGAATCACTCCGCGTTGTCCTTCTCGACACACGTTACCGTCTGCTGCGCATCGAACCGGTATCTCTTGGGAGTGTGAACGAAAGTATCGCTCATCCGCGCGAGATTTTTCGGCCTGCCATCACCTACTCCGCGTACGCAGTGATCGTCGTGCACAATCATCCCTCTGGTGACGCGTCTCCCAGCCAGACCGACCATGGCTTGACCCGACGCCTTGCCGAAGCCGCCGAACTTTTGCAGATCAAACTACTCGATCACATCATCATCGGCGCGCCAACAGAAGGTAACCCCGGATATTTCAGCTTTAAGGAAGCTGGAGTGTTGTAGACACGAGAACCTGGAATCCGAGTGTCAAAAATCCGAAAGATTCACCCCACTGCGATCGTCGATCCGAACGCGAAAATCG
>JBLMXD010000167.1:0-5746 GCA_050257575.1 Alphaproteobacteria bacterium
CGCGCTGCACCACGATTTACGCAAAGTCGCCAAGGCATACGTTAGCCGCCTCGAAAATGATTTGCTCGTCTGCATTGCTGCGTTGAGGTCGCACGGGCCGATCGAACGGCTTCCACGGGAACTGCTCCAGGAAATCCGCGATCTGACAATCATTGTTCGCAAGCGCAAGCTGAAACCGGAAAAGGGGCGTCGTAAGGATTTACGGAAGATCGACTCGTTGATCGTGGACCTGGCCTCGACGATAGGACACAAGAATTGAAGCACCGAAATTGCGGGCCCAAACCTGCCGCCATGCTGGATAGTCGAGTTAACCGCCCGACCCAGGCTCGGGAAATTAGTTCTCCGAATCTGGAAAGAACTCTCCGAACAACCCGGCCAAAATGTTTTGCAGGGAGAAATTGTCATCCGCCTGGACCCAACGCGTCCCCGCACGCGGATAGTTTGTGGCCGTTAAAGTGGCAGTGACGCGACCGCTGTCCTTTACGAGATAGGTCTTTGCGCCGGGGGCCAGATCCACCCGGCCACAGGCGAGGCCTTTCCCAAACTGTGCCACCGGGATCCATTTGTCATGTTGGCTCCTTGCAAAAAAGATACGTTGTGCGGAATCGAATCGGATACCTGGAAACCGAAAGCTGAACGATTCCTCACTGGGCGGATCGTTGCTGTCAGCGTAAGGCTGGTTACTAAAAGTGATTTGCACGATCAGTTCGCCTGCAACCTGGTTGAAGTAGAGTTGATGCGAAACCATTTCCCCGTACGCGAAGGTTTGTGCGTGATCCGAACTCGTAATGCTGATCGCATCTGCCATCGCGAAGGTGCCCGAAGTGAAAATAACTGCCAGGAGGATGACGAATCGCATGCGGCGAGTCTATTGGCGACGCCGGTTCCCGTCCAGCATTCGCATCAGTGGCGGCCGCCCCGCTCTTCAAAAGGGTTGTAAACCGGCAATGGATAGTACCACATGAAACCGTCGGAGCGCTCTGCCCGGCTATGACCCCGGCCAAAGAGAGCTTCCACATCATCTACCGTCGATCGGCCGCGAGATAATGAGCCGATTCGCGCCTTATAAAAATCGTACGGCAACGCCTGTGCAATGTAAGCCGGAGGCACGACTAGTACGCCATTTCGATTGAACCGAAACGCAAGCGCATCCGCCCCGTACCCATGGTGGAGTGGATCAGCCGTATCGATCACAGGTGCCTCATAAAGGCCGAGTTGATAAAACAAGCGCGAATCCGGTCGGACGATGTAATAACCGTTTCGCGGGCCTAACGAGACATAGTGCGAATCGTCGTCCCATGAAGCTGCGCATGCAAGAGAGGCAATGATCAGTAAGTAGAAAGCAGCGCCCGAGCCATGCTTCATGATTTAGAAATAAATCCAGGTTGGCTTCGTGTCTACGAGGCGAACCATTTGCCACACAAACGTAACAGTAAATTCTTTGTCACCCCATCGCACCGTTCTTACCATGAAGCGTTGACCGGAATGCAAACGTTCACCTTTCCGCGGCGGCGTTCCTCCCAATTGTTTGCAACACAACAGCGACTTTCATTTGGTAAATCCTCCGGGGAGTTGCTCACGCCGAAACGTTATCGCGCGGCGTGGATCTCTGACGCACACCTGGGTACACGCGGTTGCAACGCTACGGCGCTACTCGATTTTTTGCGCGAGAATGATTTTGCCACGCTCTACATCGTCGGCGATCTGATCGACATTTGGTCGCTGCGGCGGGGAATTTATTGGCCGCAGCAACACAACGACGTGATTCAGAAAATCCTGCGCAAGGCGCGTAAGGGAACGCAGGTCATTTACATTCCAGGGAACCATGACGAACTGGTTGCCGGCTTTTGTGGGACCTACGGGAATATCGAGATCAAGCAGAATACAATTCATGTCACTGCCTCCGGGGAACGCATCTTGGTCATTCACGGCCACGAACTGGACCTAGTTGTGTCCGGCAGCGGTCGGATGAAGTGGCTCGCGTTCGCCGGAGACGTTGGTTATCAATTTCTGCTCTCGCTCAATCCACTCATCAATTTCATCAGACGCCGATTCGGTCTTGGCTACTGGTCGCTCAGCGCCTACGCCAAGCGACGCGTGAAAGACGCAGTTAGCTTTATTGGCAGATTCGAAGCTGCCGTGGCGCATTATGCGGAACCTTACCAGGTGGACGGCGTGCTGTGCGGCCACATTCATAGCGCAGCGATTCGCGAGTTCGGCAAGGTTTCCTACTACAATTGCGGCGACTGGGTCGAAAGCTGTACGGCTTTAGTCGAGAACGAAGACGGCATGATTGCGCTGGTCAATTATCATCCGTTTCCCGCGACAGGACGTGCCGTCGCTCCGATAAACCCCTCGCCGGATCACAAGGAAAGCTTGTTAACCGGTTGAAGCAGTACCGGACCAAAGGAGTAGAGGGCCTGCTTCCCGGTAGCCTTCGTTCCGCAATCTCAAAGAGTCACCAGCGACGTGTGGGGCATGTTACCCAGTCGTCATCGCCTTTTAACAATTCGTAACCTGACGCGGTGCGCTTCTGGCTTATCAAATCGGCAGCTATGACTACGGTTAAAGTAAAACGAATAATCATCAGACGAACGCATCCGCAAGAGTCGGCCAAACCCCGATCATTTCGTGAAGTGGCCCGATGTTATCTTCCCAGCGAAAGGAGCCTGGAATTTGCTATCGAGGCGCTGTTTTTTGCCATTCTCGCAGCCACTTCGGTGTGGCCGGTTCTGGCTGCCGTAACAGCACTCAACGAATTTCTTCAGAACGCGCCCGGTTGAATGCACTCCGTAGCCTGAAGAACGTAAAGAGACAGGGATCGTCGCCCCCGGCTACAGGTCCTTCTCCGCGGAAGCGAAAGTCTCGACAGTCGATGCAACGCGTTTAGGATGTTTATCCTGTGGGAGGGAAAGATCACGCGCAACATAATCGCGAAATTGAACGGAAATTTTTGGTTATTTGGCTGCCGGACAACCTGAAGGAGTCGCGAAACTTTGTTATTGAACAGGGTTACCTGGCAACCGAATCCGCCGGCCGGCAGGTTCGCCTTCGAAAGACAGGGCGCGCAACATCGCTAACATTTAAGGTCGGTCGGGGCAGTCATCGCGAAGAACGTGAAATCAAGCTGACACCGAAACAGTTCGCGGCTCTCTGGCCCGGCACGGCCGGCAGAAGACTGCGAAAGGTGCGTTACGAAATTCCCTGGAACAACGTTCTGATCGAGATCGACATTTATCGTGGACGACATGCCGGTCTGGTGGTGGCAGAAGTGGAATTTCCCGATCGGGTGAGCTGTCGCAAATTTAAAGCACCCTGGTGGTTTGGGCGGGAAGTGACCGGCGAAAAGCGCTATAGCAATGTGCGGCTCGCTATCAAATAATAAAAGCCATGGGCTTCCGTTTGAAACTGCGCGAGCCTTTGCCGGAAGGTCTTAAACGCGTTTTTTCCGAACAAATCGAGGCGGCTCTTCACCTGTGCCGAAACCCGGCAAAACAGCGCGGTGTCACCGTGCATGAAGTGCGAAAGCACCTGAAAAAACTGCGAGCGGCGATGCGACTGGCCATTGGGCAGGTCGGCAAGAATTGCCACTCACGTGAGGATCGCTGCGTGCGCAAGATAGGACAATTGGTGTCCGACCTGCGCGATTCCCAGGTGCGACTGCAAACATTCAGCGAGTTGCGCGATCAAGGAGCGAAAACTGTCGGACAGGAATTCTTTCCGCGTACAGAGGAATTGTTGTTGCTGGAGCGAGAAAGTTTTTCCGCCGCCTTCGCCGGTTGGCAAAGCCGAGCGATTCCAGAACTGGAACGGGTGAAAGCCCGGCTCATGAATTGGCCGCTGGAGGGGCTCACCTGGAAACAGATTTGCGGCGCAGTGGGCAAAATCTACAAACGCGGGCAACGCGGACTCGCCGAGGCGATCGACCATCCCGAGGCGGAAAATTTCCATGCTTGGCGTAAACGTGTGAAAGATATTTGGTATGAGTTGCGAATCTTGCAGCCGCTCAACCGCGTCGTTTTGCAGGAAATGGCTCACAACGCGGAGGTTCTCGGCGAACTGCTCGGTCGCGAGCATGATCTCGATTTTCTTCTGGCGCGTCTGGAGAAAGAAAGCGGGGACGAGGCACTGGCGGGGGAGCTGGCGCACCTCAAAAAGCTAATCAGCAAACGGTGTCTGCGTTTGCAGCGCGATGCATTGGAACTTGGACGGCGTTTCTACGCAGAGCCTGCAAAAGCTTTCGCGAAACGCGTTTCCATTTTTGTCGGTAAACGAGCGTAATCGGTCAGTATGCGTCGAGGTATTTGATTCCCGAGCCCGTGTTGAAAATGACGACGCGCTCGCCGGAGGAGATTTTCCGGTTTCGTCGAAGCAGTTTTAAAGCTGCGAAACAAGCTGCTCCTTCAGGGCAGACGAACAAACCTTCCTTTGCTCCGACCTCGCGTCCAACGCGAATCATCTCTTCGTCATCGACCGCTACCGCACCGCCGCGAGATTCCCGGAGGATTTTCAGCATCAAAAAATCCCCGATTGCCTTTGGTACGCGCAGGCCGGAAGCAATCGTTTGCGCATCGGGAATTTCGGTTGCTGTTTCTTCTCTGGCTTCAAATGCCTGGACGATTGGTGCACAACCCGCTGCTTGCACCGTAAACATTCGAGGGCGTCTTTTACCTAGCCACCCGAGCGTTTCCATTTCATCGAACGCTTTCCACATTCCAATCAATCCCGTACCGCCGCCGGTTGGATAGAGAATTGCGTCCGGGAACGTCCAGTTCAGCTGTTCGGCCAACTCGTAGCCGAGGGTCTTTTTTCCCTCGAGGCGATACGGTTCCTTCAGCGTCGACATGTCGAACCATCCATCCTTTTCCTTGCGTCGGGCAATTTCCGCGCCACACGCAGTGATTAATCCGTTCACCAGCGTCACGTGCGCACCGAGCTCGCGGCACTCGATGACGTTGGCTCGCGGCGTATCGCGCGGCATGAAAATGTGCGCTTCCAGGCCAGCCCTGGCCGCATAAGCAGCGAGCGCGCCGCCGGCGTTGCCCGCGCTGGGAACTGCGAGCTTTGTTGCTCCCAGGTGTTTTGCCATCGAAACGGCTACGCTCATTCCGCGGGCCTTAAAGCTTTGCGTTGGATTGAGCGACTCATCCTTGATCCAGAGATCAATGTCGTCGCTAAATCTCTCTGCACGCAACAAGGGCGTGCCCCCTTCCCCCAGCGAAACCGGCGCAATATCGGCCGGCAACGGCAAGACTTCGCGAAACCGCCACAACGATTTCTCTCGCGTCGTCAGACTCTCCCGCGTCAGCGATCGTGCCGCTTTTGCAAGATCCACCCTCGCCAGCAGCGGCTTTTGGCAC
The DNA here is from genome assembly GCA_050257575.1 of Alphaproteobacteria bacterium. GTDB lineage: Bacteria > Verrucomicrobiota > Verrucomicrobiia > Chthoniobacterales > UBA10450 > Udaeobacter. The sequence continues at coordinate 5,361 of JBLMXD010000167.1, forward strand.
GATAAGCACAGATTCTGTAGACGGGACCACTCGTGTTCGAGGCCGCACGCGCTGCATTGGAGATGCGTGAGAAACATTTGAAAGACCGAACGTAAATGTTGTAGCGTCCGCTGTCCTCAGCGGAAATCCTTTGCCAGCGAACAAGATTTTTGCGGTGAGGACAACGCACGCTACAACGCAACTTGCGGTTCGTGATAAATTTCAAAGCGAAATGGATTTGCTGACACTAACGGAGATTCGCCGGACAGCGCAGAATGGCACGGTAGCCGCGCGTGTGCATGTGCAGGTGGAATCGGCTACGGCCAAGACCCAGCGTGAAGGAAAACCGTACTGCGAACTCGTTCTGGCAGATCCTTGCGATCAGATGAAACTGCGAGTGTGGAGCG
>JBLMXD010000168.1:0-6953 GCA_050257575.1 Alphaproteobacteria bacterium
AGCGCTTCACGGAAACGCTGGTGTCGGAGGTGATAGGCCATGTTCGATCAGCTAATGCCAAGCAACGACGTGCGTTTGGCCCTCGCATTGCGCTCGAGCGAATATCCGAAACTAAGATGAACTAGGTTCTAACACGACTCACCTGTCATGTTATTCAACAGCTTTCAGTATTGGATCTTCTTTCTCATTGTCGCGGTGCTGTTCTACAGCATGCCGTTCCGCTTCGGGAAAGTGCTCCTGCTATTGGCGAGTTATGTCTTCTACATGTGGTGGGATCCCCGGTTTATCGTACTCATCCTGACTTCTACGATTGTTGATTATTACCTGGGAATCTTTCTGGAGAGTGCAACCGGCAGCCGCAAGAAGCTTCTACTTATCGTTAGCCTGGTGGTGAACCTCGGAATACTCGGGTTCTTCAAGTATTATGATTTCTTTGCCGGCTCTCTTGCCGGCTTGCTTCATATTCCGCAGCAATCCGTGGTATTGCAGATTGTCCTTCCGGTCGGAGTAAGCTTCTACACATTCGCCAGTCTCTCTTACACGATCGACGTCTATTGGGGAAAAATGAAGGCGGTCAGGAACCCGATTGATTATGCATTGTTCATTGCATTTTTTCCTCACCTCATTGCGGGGCCAATCATTCGCGCCCGGCAATTCATCGTTCAGATCTGGTGCTGGCAACGGCCGGCGGCAGTTGTGGTCCAGAGTGGCATCATACTTGTTTTGTCCGGGTTGATAAAAAAGATGGTATTTGCGGATCGGTTCGCCGTTGTGTCCGACGCCTACTTCAACAATCCTTTGGCGCATCCCGGTTGGCTCTCTGCATGGTCGGGCTGTTTGGCGTTTTTCATGCAGGTATTTTTCGATTTCTCCGGGTACACTGATATCGCCCGCGGTTGTGCCAAGCTACTCGGTTTTGAGTTTCCTCTTAATTTCGCGCGCCCGTTTTTGGCCAGGAACCCGCCCGATCTATGGCAAAGATGGCATATAACTCTTTCCACTTGGGTACGGGACTACGTGTTTCTGCCGTTCAGTCGGCGCAAAAAGGGGCGTCTGGTGTTATATCGCAACATGTTTGTGGTGATGGTGCTTGTTGGCCTTTGGCATGGCGCGAACTGGACGTTTGTAACCTGGGGCGCTTATCACGGTTTTCTCTTGATCGGTTATCGTCTATTCGATCGTGCAACTGTTGGAACGGTGATTGACAAAGTTATGAAGAAACGCTGGTTCTTGCCGCTTAACATCGGAGCGATGTTCGCTGCCTTTGTCTTTAGCGCGGCGTTTTTCCGCCCCAAAACTCTTCAAACCAGCGGACATGTGTTAAGTGCGTTACTGGGCTTTCAGCACGTGACGGGGGAATTTCTGCTAACCACTGGAACGATCGTGTTGATCTTTATCTCTCTGTTTCTGGCTGTCGCGCAGGAACGCAGTCAATTCATTGATCGCCTGGCGCTGCAACCGGCGCGAATCCAAATCCCTGCTTACGTTCTCGCCTTTCTCGCCTTGGAACTGTTTCCCGCCACCGGTCCGGTGCCGTTTGTTTATTTCCAGTTTTGAGCTGCAGTTGTCGTGATTTGACGCTGCAAATCGGAAATGTTGAAAAAAACGTGGGCCTGACTGGGCTCGAACCAGTGACCCTGCGCTTATCAAGCGCATGCTCTAACCAACTGAGCTACAGGCCCCGCTCGGCGGCAGAGCCGCCAAATCTGGGATTTCAGATCGTCGATTTTCGATTTGGAATAACTGGCGCGCAAGCGCGCATTTGCAAAATCTGAAAATCGGCAATCTAAACATTGAATCTGGAGGCAAGGGGATTCGAACCCCTGACTTCCAGCTTGCAAAGCTGGCGCTCTACCAACTGAGCTATGCCCCCGCAGGAAATTTCGAATGTCGAGTGCCGCTTTTCGAATGCAAGGAAATAAAAGGCAATGCCGGATGTCGCTCCGGGGAGCGGACATCCGGCACACGTTGTTTCTCCAGCCTTTTATTTTGAAATCGGCACCGCCAAATACGCTGTCAGTACGCCTGTAATTGGGTCGGTCGCTCTACCCGTAATTTCTCCCTGGTTGTTTATGTCTTTCGCGCCTGTGAGGACTGCCGAATAGCCAGGCGCTTTGAGATCGTTTAGGTCCGTCGGGGTGTTGCCGTGGTCCCAGACAACCGCACGACAATCGACAAAGTCCGCGTCGCATGAGACACCGACCACCTGCCGGGCTTCGTTAATGCCGTACGCTTCACTATCTACATGCGGTGGCGTGCGTCCTGGCAAAGGTTTGAGCTCTCGGACGCCATCCTCCCGCGTCCACATGAACGCGTGTACGATGTCGCCGTCAACGAACGCGGGGTCGCCGGCGAACCCAACGACATCGCCACGTTGATTTATTGCCGTTGGTGTATTCCACCAAGCCGCCGGCGCATTTGGATAAATGTTAGTCACCGTGCCATTTTCCCAAAGCACGGCATGTTTGGCCGTATGTCTTCCAACGGCCTGGTCGCAGATACCTGAGATGCCCACGATTTGGCCATGATCATTAATCGCTGTCGCTGCTCCTGAGCTGTCGCCGGGGATTAGTGGCAGGTCTTGAATCTGGTCCGGCGGTCCCAGAGTCCATAGGGCGGGACGAAACTGGAGTACTTGGGTGCAACAACAGTTGGGATCATGAATGCCGTTCTCGGCCCATCCGACTACCTGACCCAGGTTATTGGCTCCGGTTGCAAAGCCGTTATTACCGCCCGGGAATGGAGGAAGTCCCCTCATCTGGTTGTTCTGCCACACGAAACCGAGGTTGATATAGCCAACGTTGTTAGGGGAGCTGTAAAAAGCCGCGCTACTCCAGCTTTCACCGAGCGGCTCCGGATCGGCAGTTTGCGAAATGCCCACGATGATTCCCGCGGTATTTTTCACGTTCCATGTGACACTGCTGTTTGGTCCACCGAGTGTGAACAGGTCTGTTAGCGAACCGTTTCGCCACAGCGCAGCGTGCCGATTTCTATTCGGCATTCTGGCGTAGCCTGCCACCCAGGTCTGGTCGTTAATACTGTTTCCGCCGTTACTTGTTCCGCCGAGCCCGGGGAGATCTGATACCTGATATTGCGTTTTCGCTCTTGCCGTGACCGCCCTCTGTGCAACAGCAGGTGCTGGAACTGCTCCGCAGCAGACCGCAGCCAGCAGAATGAAAAGAACTTTGATTGTGAATTGTTTTGTCATGTTTGTCTCCTTTGTTGAAGTTTCATGACGCCACTTTAGGAACCAGAGGGATCTCACCTCCATATCCACTTTGCTGATTTGGTACAGACCATTTCAGTTGTCCGGTCGACGGACCAGCAGATCCAGGACAGGGGATCGTTTGCGTCGGAAAAAGGGCCTCGTTCCCAGGCTAATTACTTAATTCAATTTTGAATTAAGCGCCGCGGAGAACTTGCCAAGCCCCTCACGGATTTGCGCACGCGACCAGGCGGCAAACCCAAAAGTGAGCGCCGGTTTCGGCTCTGCTTTCATAAAGCACGATGACAATGGCGACGGTCTGATACCGATCTCAGTGCATATGCGTCTGATTATCGGCATCTGCTCTTTCCGTCGCACCCAGGCCACGAAGTGTAATCCAGCTTCGGGGATTTCCAGGATGAAGTAATCACCTAACAACTTATTGAATTGTTCGATAAAAAAATCTCTTCGATCCGAGTACAATTTTCGCATCCGTTTGATATGAGTGAGGAAAAATCCCTCTGTGAGGAAACGGGCCAGTGTCGCCTGATCGATGGCGGGAGAGTGCTGGTCCATTACCGCCCGAATCTTAATCATCGGTTCAACCAGCTGGTGTGGGGCCACGATATAACCCAGCCGCAAGGACGGATACAAGATCTTGCTCATCGTTCCTGAGTAAATGACACGTCCCACGTTATCCAGGCCCTGTAGACATGGGAGTGGGGGACCGGTATAACGAAATTCCGAGTTGTGATCGTCCTCGAAAACATAGGCGTCGCACCCCCGCGCAAAATCGATTAGCGCCGTTCTCCGTGCGAGACTCATGGTCATGCCCAGTGGGAATTGATGGGAAGGCGTTACATAAATTATTTTCGGCGAGCGCTGTTTCGACGGCTGCGCGATTGTGATTCCTTCTTCATCGACAGGTCTTGGCACGACCGTTGCACCTGCAAAGCCGAAGGTTCGGCGAGCTTGGTAAAATCCAGGGTCCTCAATCCAGGCAACCTCGCCGCGATTTACCAGTGCCATAGCGCTGATCATCATTGCCTGCTGCGTCCCAGCCGTGATGATGATTTGATCCGGATCGCAGCGTGCACCTCGGTAATCGCACAAATAGCTTGCCAACGCCTTACGCAGCTCGGGATCGCCTCGGCTCGACGCATACTGGAGCAGATGCGCTCCTTTTTGTGCAAGAACTTGCGCTCTGAGTCGTTCCCAAACTTCAATGGGAAATTCGTCCAAGGCGGCTACAGCTGGAACAAAGGAGACGCCGGGCGGGCCGGCGATTCCGAAATCGAACTGATTACCGGCCCGGTGATCGGGAATATCCTTTACCCGCTTGGAAAGCCGCGGTGCCCGTTCTACGGGCGGTGCTGTTTTTGTGGTTCGCGCGCTTAGGAAAGTTTCCGGCAACGCCTCGGAGATAAAGGTGCCCGATCCAATTTTAGATTGAAGATATCCTTCTGCATGAAGCCTCGACAATGCGAGGTTTACCGTAAAGCGTGAGACGCGAAAGTCGGCGGCCAATGCGCGGGAAGATGGAAGTCGCGACGAATCATGGTTGAAACTTCCTGAGGCAAGTTCATCGCGAATCTGTCGGTAGAGTTGTTGATGTAGTGGTTCGGCCGCTGCTCGATCCAGTCGAATCATCTCGAACGCTACTATCGAATGACGGCGCCGCTTACCTTGCAGATTTGGCGTTCCATGTTCGGCTTTCGGTTTTCGGCGTTTTTTTTCGATCACAAGCGAGACCATGAGCACGAGCATCCGTAAGAGCAACTATCCTTCGGAAGTGGTATGGCCATTTCGCTGCAAGTGGACTGTTGACACCTTACCGCATGATCAGAAGCTTTCGTTCAAATGCAGACTCAAACTCCGTGCACCGATTACATCGAAACAAAGGGCCTTATTTACTTTGCTCGAATGCTGGACAAGATCCGTCTAAAAGCGGCAGGAAAATTGCCGCCGGACTATTTTACCGGTGTCGAGGATCCGACTCATTTCGACGCTCGCTGCACGAGATTTCTCGGTGTGAATTACGACGAGCTCGCGAAGCGAACATTGGAAGGGGGATCGGATGAGGAAATCCTCGAATGGTGCTTTGTCCATGGCCGGCAGCCCAGCGAAGAAGAAATTTATATTTGGAATGCATTTCTTAGGAAGCGGGGCTGGCGAGACGATGGGAGCGAGGAACTTGCTGAATCGAAGCAGGAAGCCGGTTTCAGCGATCGTGATGACATCCAAACATGGATGGACTTGCACGATGCAGAGGAAGGAAGAACGCCAGCCGCTTTATAAAGCAGAGTCCGCATCACTTTCAGAATTGGCAGGTCGAGAGTTAAATTCTCATTATTTGCGTTAGCCCATGAAATTGCAGTCAATTTGCTGGCTGAGCATCCTGCAACTCACGCTGACGTGTGTATCGGCAGGTGAATCGTCCGCTCCCGCGCGAGATGGCTCTCACGACTTCGATTTTCTTACCGGCAACTGGAAGGCCCACGTGCGCCGGCTTCCCGATCGCCTTGTCGATTCCAACAATTGGATCGAATACAACGGCATCTCCAATCATAAGAAGCTTCTCGACAGCAATGCCAATTTTGAGGAGTTCGAGGTCGACAATCCAGAAAAGCATCTGCACATCAAGGCGCAAACACTCAGGTTGTACAACCCTGAATCGCATCAATGGAGTATCTATTTGCTCGACCTGGACAAAGGAACCCTGAGCGTACCGCCAGTCGTTGGCGAATTTATTGGGAAGCGCGGGGAATTTTACGACCAGGAGCAGTACAAAGGGCGCGCGATTCTTGTTCGTTACGTTTGGTTAGATATCTCGTCCAAAGCTGTGCGGATGGAACAGGCCTTTTCCGCTGATGGCGGGAAGACGTGGGAGACCAATTGGATCTGTGAGTTAACTCGGTAGCGTGCGTCAAACTCAACCACAATTTGAAGATCGCGACGCTCATTGTTTTGGTGATCGGAATAACTTGGGGACCTTGTCTCACTCAACCGTCAGCTGAACAGGAAGTGCTCCGGTTCGAACGGGAAGCGTGCCAAGCATTTCTTGATGCGGATCCAGCCGCACTGGAGCGCGTACTTACGCCAGACTTCACTCTCACACTTTCTAACGGCGGGCTAAGTACTCGCGAACACGAGATCGCCGAGTTGCGCACTGGGAAAGTGCATTATGACATATTCGAAAACTACGATATGCAAGCGCGAATCTATGGTGGCAACATGGCCGTTGTTCTCGGAAAGACGCGCGTGAAAGGAACGGCGGAAGGGAAGCCGTTCGACCGTATCGTGCAGTTCACCGACACGTTAATCAAACGTGACGGGCAATGGCAGTTAGCCGCAGGGCACGTTTCGCGATTGGAAAAATAGGCGAGCGACGGGCTCAAGCGTCTCGCTAAACAAAATGCCGAATGTCGATCTTGCGAACGTCATTCGGCATTGCAGTCGATGTGCAGCAAAGACTGAATTGTGCGTTATCGTGATCTCCTTTGAAGCTTTGGTTTCTTTCGATTCCAAAGTCTTCACGGCATGTCCAAGAACCATCAATTGATTGGCTCTTGGAGTTAGCCGTCGACCTGTGCCTACCGGTAAAGTAAGAATTACTTCCGAAGGCATCTCTCCTTAGAAAGGAGGTGATCCAGCCGCAGGTTCCCCTACGGCTACCTTGTTACGACTTCATCCCAGTTACCGCTCATAGCGTAGGCGGCTGCCTCCTTGCGGTTAGCGCGCCGACTTC
>JBLMXD010000169.1:0-4969 GCA_050257575.1 Alphaproteobacteria bacterium
TACTTCGACAACCCGCATACGCATTATCAAAATTTCACGGAGGCTGACCTCACCAGCGCGCGCCGTGCGCTTGGATATAAGCCACGGTTTTCGCTCGAAAAAGGGGTGAGCGATTACATGCAGTGGCTGTATACGCAATAGCTGTAGCCGCCGCGCTTCGCGTAGCGAAGCGGCTACACGATTATCCCTCCCAGAAAAATTTGGTTGGGCGATGGATTTCCGGTGGAAGACTTTTGTGCACCGGGCAATTGAGCGCGGTTTGTTCCAGGACTTCACGGTGCGGATGATCGGTCGGAAGCGGGATATGGACCTCTGAGGGAAGCGCAACAATCCGGCGCGGCGCGTCCTTCGACATTTCCTTTTGCACCGACACGGTCAATCCGCGCAGATCAACTCCGAGGTCTTCCGCCTTGATTCCCATGGTGGTGCTGATGCACGTGGCCAGAGCCGTGGCCACCAGATCGGTAGGTGAAAACGATTCGCCTTTCCCCTTGTTATCGCTGGGCGCATCCGTGGAAATTGTTGATTGCGAGGGCCCGTGCGTTGCGTCGCAATGCAAATCGCCCGTGTATTTAACTGAAACTTCGACCATCAAAAAATTATGTGGCCACTCTCTGCTTTTGTCACATCAGATCGAGTCGGCTTTCCGGCCGACGCGCACCGCGTGTCTCTGCGGGCGAATCTTTGAGCCATACCTTCGAGCGTAAACCTGCGTGAACTCTGCCCCGAAAAAGACGATCAGCGAAGAGTAGTAGACCCAAAACAGGAGGACAACGAGGGAGCCGGCCGCTCCGAAGGCACTCGCAGTCGCCGTATGGCCGAGATAAATTCCGATGAGGTATTTTCCACCGGTAAAAAGGAGCGCTGTTACGGCCGCTCCGATCCACACGTCCTTCCACGAGATCCGGACATCCGGCAAGAATTTGTAGATCATGGCAAAAAGAATCGCGATCACTGCAAATGAAGCGATCACGTTTGCTGTTTGCCAAAACCACGGCATGCCCGGCATCCAGTTGTTCAGGTAATCCTGGAGGGCCGTGAGGATTGCGCTGATTACAAGCGAAACAAGAAGGAGAAATCCCACACAAATCGCGATCGAAAACGAGCGTAACCGATCGACAACCAGCGACCCGATCACACTGCGGTCTGGCTTCGATTTGACGTCCCAAATGTGATCTAATGTGGATTGCAGCTGCCCAAAAACCGCCGTGGCGCCAACGATGACCATGACAATTCCCACGCTGACTGCCCAAATCCCCTTTCCAAACCCGCGAGAAGATTCGATCACCTGCCGCACCGCCTGCGCTCCCTGAGGTCCGACAAGATTCTGCAGTTCACCAACAATCCGATTTGTCGCTGTTTCCGGTGCAAGAAAGAAACTGGCCACGCCCACGGCAATGAGCAGCACGGGTGCAATGGAAAATATGGTGTAAAACGCAAGCGCAGCAGCGAGCTCAAACGGGTTATCGCTCCACCACTCCACGAACGTAAGCTTGAGCAGTTGCCAGGCTGCCTGCAGCTTGTTCGCCGGAATTTGCGGAGTGTCGGTCAGGCGTTCATCCATCATCCCAACACTAATCGTCGCCGCGAGGGCCGCTAAGTGGGATGACTATCTCAGAACCGCGGAAGATCATGTCTTGATTATCGGGGGAGGAATGTCCTCCGTCACGCCGCTATCGATGCCCTTGCGGAGTTTGCTGTGGCCTACGCCATAGAGGAAATAAATCAGCAGCCCGATTGCCAGCCAGACTACAAAGCGTCCCCACGTTTCCAACGGAAGACTCAGCATCAGGACAAAGCAAAAGAGGACGCCAAGAAGCGGGAACGTTGGAACGAATGGCACACGGAACGGACGCCGACGATTCGCGTCTTTGCGGCGTAAAATAATCACACCGAGACAAACCAGGATGAATGCGAACAACGTTCCAATATTCGTCAGGTCGGCTAGCGAACCAATGTCCGTGAGCATTGCGACCACACCAACGGCGACGCCGGTCCAGATGGTCGTAATATGTGGCGTCCGAAATCTTTGGTGAATCCTGGCGAAATATTGTGGAAGTAACCCGTCACGCGCCATGGCCATGAAAATGCGCGGCTGGCCAAGCTGGAAAACCAATAGCACTGAAGTAAGCCCTGCGAGCGCGCCGGCGCTGATCAGCGCCTGGGCCCAGGGGCGCCCGGCAAATGCAGTGGCAACCGCGGCGGAATCACCAAAATAGGTGGTATATTTTCTCATCCCGGTAATAACGCCCGCCATCAGGACGTAGAGCACCGTACAAATGATCAGGCTCGCAATAATTCCGATGGGCATGTCGCGTTGAGGATTTTTTGTCTCCTCCGCCGTCGTCGAGACCGCGTCGAAACCGATGAACGCGAAGAAGACGATCGCAGCGCCGCTCATCATTCCACCGACTCCGTTGGGGAGGAAAGGGCGCCAGTTCGTTGGGTGAAGCATGAACGCACCGAACGCGATGACAAACACGACCACCGCCACTTTGGTAACTACGATGGCCGTGTTCGTGCGCGCGCTCTCCCGAATCCCGTAAACCAACAGCACGGTCACCGCTGCAACAATCAGGAGCGCGGGCAGATTAACGGCAATCTGGTGACCGGCAATGACCGGCAATGTCGTCGAAGAATAATTCGCCAGACCATCGCCTCCCTGCGCAATGATCGCCGCCGCTGTCTTGTAATCACTAACTAACCAAAGTGGAAATCTCAGATGGAAAAGGCTTCCGCAGAGTTGAACAAAATATCCCGACCAGCCGACCGCTACGGCCATGTTCCCCACTGCATATTCCAAAATCAGATCCCATCCGATGACCCAGGCAATAATTTCTCCGAGCGTCGCGTACGAATAGGTGTAAGCCGATCCCGAGACGGGAATCATCGAGGCGAGTTCGGCGTAACAGAGCGCCGCGAAACCGCAGGCGACCGCAGCAACAACAAACGAAAGCATCACCGCCGGGCCGGCTCCCGGCCTGCCAAATACCAATTCGGTGTGTGCAAGATGCGATATGATGAAATTGAGCACGGGCGTCTTCCAGAGTGACGCCTCGATTTGCTCGCCTGCAGCAGCAGTGCCCGCCAGCGCAAAAATTCCGGCTCCAATGACTGCTCCGATGCCAACGCATGTAAGGTCGAACGCGCCGAGCGCGCGCTTCATTTGTCGCTCCGGCGCCTCCGCTTCAGCGATCAAATGGTCCGGGCTTTTGGTTCTGAATAGTCGAGACGCCACGCGGGCGAAGATCGTCTCATCGGCTTATCTCTGCCGTCAATGCTTTTCATGGCAGGACCATCTTCCGAATAGACGCGTGGCCCGCATTTTCCTAAGCTCGGCACATGAGCGACGAAGTTACAAAGCTCATCGCGGGTGACGCTGCGATTTCGGCGATCGAACAAGCGCCACCGCGCCAGCGCCGTTTCTTCGGACGCCGAAAAGCGGAACGTCCGCCGCCAACACACTGCGAGAATTGCGGCGCGCTATTGCAGGGACATTGGTGCGGGCAGTGCGGACAGCCGGCCATCGATTATCGCCGCTCGTTCCGGTATGTCATTGCCGATCTTCTCGATGAGTTCCTGAACTGGGATTCGAAGTTCTTCAGGAGCATTGCCCTGCTTCTCGTTAAGCCCTGGAAACTAACCAACGAATTTCTGGCAGGGCATCGTGTCCGTTACGTGCATCCGCTGCGCTTGTATCTGCTCGCAAGCATTTTGTTTTTCTTTGCAGTGAACTACGGGGCAAAAGGAATACACTTCGACGCGAGCAAAATCGGCCCAAAAGATCGAGCAGACTTGGAAGCCGAACTACAGAAGAAAGATCTGCCGCCCGCGGCGCGGGAAAAATTGGAGGCGTTGTTGCGAGACTCTTCACCTTCCCCTGCTCCCGCAGCTTCCGCGAATGCACTTTCACCTACACCGGCGATACTTTCGCCTTCCCCTGCGCCTTCCGCCGCGGCGAGCGTCCCGTCACCTTCGTCCGAACCGGGAGCCAGCGAGCAAAAGAGGGAATATGGGAAAATAGGCGAACGGCCTTTTATGGTCTTCGATGAAGCAAGCTCCACAACTCCTTTCGAACGTTGGATTGAAGCACGAGCCAAGGAGAAAATGGGCGAGCACGGAACCAAGATGGGGTTGTTCATGGCGACGCTCTTCAGCAACCTGCCGTACATGATGCTTTGCTGTATTCCCTTGTTCGCCTTCGTTCTGAAAATCCTTTACCTTCGGCGGCGCATTTTTTACATCGACCATCTGATTTACGCGCTGCACATCCACTCATTCGCTTACGCTGGGATCATGCTCATCGTCCTCGCAACGATCGGACTCAACCGCTTCCTGCCGGGCGTGGTCGCGGGTTGGGTAATCGCCCTCCTATGGATTACCTTCGTAACGCAAATTTTCCTGTCGATTCGCAAAGTCTACCGACAAGGATGGTTCTTCAGTATTTTTAAGTTCTTCTTCGGCGGGTTCGTCTACCTGATGGTCCTCATATTCGCACTCGCCACGACCTTCTTCGCCACGCTCGCTTTACCATGAAAAAAACAATCCTGCTCCTCTTTGCGCTGGTAGCCTGCTCTGTCTCAGCTTTCTGCGGTGATCGACGGATCGCGTTCGAGCGTAATGACGCGGTTTACATCGCCAACCTCGATGGGACGGGCGAGAAAAAGATCGCCGACGGCATCTTTCCCGCGATCTCGCCTGATGGAACGCGTGTCGCATTTAACACCGTCGAAAAAACGAGCGAGACCACCTATGTGCGTCACATGGCGGTCGTCGATATCGCCACAGAAAGAATTGACGTTTTTAAGGATGTCCCGAGTGACAATTCTTATTATCCAAGCTGGACGACTGACGGGAAACAAATCCTGTTCACCACGCGTCCCCATGAAGTCTGGGACCTCGTCGTGGTGAATTCGGACGGCACGAATTTCCACGTCCTCAGACCCGGTGTGCAAAATGAAGTGAGCCG
>JBLMXD010000170.1:0-4264 GCA_050257575.1 Alphaproteobacteria bacterium
TGTAAGGTTTCAGCACATACCCAAATGCGCCTGATTCTACGGCGCTAGCCAGTGTTTCAGTCGACGCGTGTGCGGTCAGAAAGACAACCGGGATACCAAGGTGTCCGCGGATCGCCGCGGCGGCTGCAACACCACTGATTTCGCCTTCCAGCTGAATATCCATAAGGACAAGGTCGGCATGATTGTCCTCCGCAGCACGGAGCGCATCAGCGGCGGTGCTGGCGTCCCCGGCAACTTCGTAGCCGAGCTCAATGACATCGCGTTTAAGTGCTAATACGGTCAGTGCTTCGTCTTCAACAATCAGAATACGGTGCTTTGGCATAAGTACGGTTAGTTGAACTTGGGGATGAAACCCCGGTTTGACGTGACAATTTGTTAGGAAAAAAAATGGTTGCGCTCGTGCCCCCCGCGGGCGCGTTGTTAATGACAAGTTCCCCGCCCAGTTGCCGGGCCATTGCCCGCACGAGATCTATGCCGGCCCCGCGGTGTTCGTCTGCAGCAACCGGGACCGGTACAAACCCGATCCCGTCATCACGAATCGTTAATGTTATCCGATCGGGAGTCCGCCGCAGCTCAGCATCGATGTTGCCCGTAGCACGACCACGAAATGCGTGCTTTAGGGGGTTCAGGAGTAGTTCGTTGGAAATCAGGCTCAGTAAAATACTTTGGTCGAGGTCGAGCGGCACACTGTCCGCAGCGACCTTCAGCGTCAGCTTGCAGGTCGGGGGGGTGTGCGAGACCACTAGCATGTCTGCCAACTCGCGCAGATGAGGCGCAAAATCCAGGTGGGACCGCCCAGCTTCGTTGTAGAGCTGGTCGTGAAGACGAGCCATTGCGTTGATGCGCTCTCGACACTCTGTGAAGACGTCGCGAACAGCGAGATCGGCGAACTTGGTTGATTGCAGGCGGAGCAAGCTCGAGATGATTTGCAGGTTGTTCTTAACTCTGTGGTGAATTTCGTTGAGCGAGACAGTCCGTAGCGCGAGTAGCGTCTTGAGGCGTTCGTGTGCCCGGCGGTACGAGCTTACCAACTCGGCGAGGGCAGCAGATGCCAATACGAGTATGCCTGCGTTAATATAGGAAACTGCAAGGACACGTCCGCTGCGGGGTACCATCAAGTCGGCTATGAGTACTGTTACGCCGCAAAGTAGTGCAATAAACCAACCTGCTTTGCGCCCGGCGCGCCACGTTGCCAGCACCACCGGCCCAAAATAAAAGACCGTCATGGCGAAGTCAGTAGTCTTATAATCCATCCAACCGATCAGGATCATCAGCAAGGCAGACTCGAATACCGCTGCTCCGGGGGAGCACAATAGCTCGAACATGGAGTGAAGGGAATTTTGCGCCGGGGAAAACTGATGTCGCGAATCGTAGATCGGCGAATTGACTTGCTGCTGTAGCTGAACCGTCCCCTGCATCCCCCGATTCTGTTGCATCAGCACAAAATTTGAGACAGTTGGATTATCCGACTGTTTAAAAATACGTCGCCTGTGCGGTTTCCTTTTTTAGAATGAGCGTTCGTTTCCTTGTGCTCCTTATTAGTTGATCATCGACTTCCACTGGATAACAGGTGCACCACATCATGCCTCCGCCGCTTCGTGCAGTGATCTTCGATCTAGATGGTGTGCTTGCTGATTCTGAACCGTGGTGGAGTCAGATCGACGCGAAATTACTTGGCGAATACGGTGTGATCTATTGCGGTGAACACCACGAGAATGTACTCGGCGTGAGCTATCGGCTCGCAGTCGAGTTTTACAAGAGTGCTTTTCATATCTCGGCGCCTGCCGAGGAACTGATGCAGCGTCGGGGCGAAATCGCGACTGAATTTTTCGCAACCAGGATCGATCTGTTTCCTTCCGCGAAAACTACATTGAAAGAACTACGGCGCCTCGGGCTCCGCCTGGCAGTTGCAACAAGTTCAGTAAGCTGTTCGGCGATTCCGTTCCTTGAGCGAACGGGAATCAGGAGTTCATTTGAAGTGATCGCGACTGGTGAAGAAGTGCAACGTGGCAAGCCACATCCGGATATTTATCTTCGCATAACAGAAAAACTCGATCTCGCGCCAAATAGGTGTCTGGCTATCGAGGATGCGCTATCCGGAGTGACGGCGGCTAAGGCGGCCAAAATGCGCGTCGCTGCGGTGCCCGACACGCGTTTCGTGGATCCGCGCCGATACCGGAAAAAAGCAGATTATGTACTGGGAAGTCTCTCAGAAATTCCTGGGCTCGTCCGCTCGCTGGCTCCCTGATGCGTTCAGCGCAGTTGGCAGGCGGCTCGCCTGCCCTACAGTAGAGATGTTTGGGGTACCCTGAATTCCTGATTAGATCCGTCCAGTTATGACTGAGAAAAAGCATTTCCGGGTGTTTGCCACGTCGCGTATTGGCGCTGCGGCAGAAAACCTTCTGCGTGATAGTGGTTATGATCTTGAGGTCTTCCAGGGCCCCGAGGCGCCGCCGAAGCAATTGATCATCGAAAAAGTCAAAAGCGGCATCGACGGATTGATCACCACCCTGCGTGATCCGATTGATGCAGAAGTGTTTGAGGCAGGCGAGGGGACGCTAAAAGTGGTCGCGCAGATCGCGGTCGGATTCGACAACATCAATCGTGCCGATGCCAATAGATACAAAATTCCGTTCACGAACACAGCGGACGTCCTTACAGAAGCGACTGCAGAGTTCGCGTTTTTCATGATGGGCATGCTTGCGCGCAAGATGTGGCAGAGCGAGCGCCTGGTGCGCGAGCAAAGATGGCCGTCCTGGCACCCGTTCCTGCCGTTCCTGGGTGATGAGGTCACCGGCAAAACTATCGCCGTGATTGGCACCGGTCGCATCGGTCTGGCGATGATCAAGAAGTGTTCAGGGTTCGACATGAACATTCTTTGCTACGATCCGGCGTATCAGAATCATGAATTCATCAAAGCGATTCAGGAACTGATGGATCTGCGCCATGCGCGCGGCGTTCAGAAGGAGAAGACATGGATTAAATACGTCGAATTTGAGGACGCTTTGCGTCACGCCGACTACGTCAGTCTGCACGTGCCACTGCTCAGAGAAGGCGAAGCGGACAAACCGACCTACCACCTCATCAACGAGAAAACGCTCAAACTGATGAAACCAAATGCGTATTTGGTAAACAGCTCACGCGGTCCGGTTGTAGACGAAAACGCCCTGGCGAAAGCATTGAGAGAAAACATAATCGCCGGTGCAGCGCTTGACGTATTCAAGGAGGAGCCGCTTCCCTCCGATTCTCCGCTGCTCGATCCCGAGATAGCGGATCGCTGCCGCTTGTTCCATCATTTTGCCAGTGGGGCGCAGATTACACGTCTGGACATCGATCCCGACAAAGGGATGGCCGGCCGCTGTGTTCGGGGACTTATCGATGTGTTGGAAGGTGACTACGGTGGTGATCCCACCAAAATGCCGTACGTGGTGAACAAGGAAGCTTTCGCGGATTCCGAATCATAAATGTTGCGGCGATGTTCGCCGCGGCGAACGCGTCTACGACTAAATGCCGCGCGCACTTGTTGCGAGCGGCATGGGTCTGATCAATCCAAGCTATCGATCCCCCCGGATTGGTTAACGCGATGGCAACCACGCCAACTGTCTGACGTCTTCTGTAAATTGTAACAAAAAAATGTTTGCCTGATGTGACAACTCTGCTAAATAGTTAACCAGATGGTTAAATATTCGTCGAGAACACTGGATCGGACTTTCGCCGCGCTGGCCGATCCAACCCGGCGGCGCATCCTGGCGCATCTGGCCCGGGGCGATCGATGCGTGACCGATCTGGCACGGCCGCACGCAATGTCGTTACCGGCGGTCTCGAAACATCTGCGGGTTCTGGAAAAGGCAGGACTGCTGCGACGACGGCGTTACGGCCGGGTGCACGAGATGCAATTGGACGCCAAGCCGCTCAAGCAGGCGGCCCAATGGGTCGAGGAATATCGAAAGTTCTGGGGAGGCTCGCTCGACCGGCTGGCCGCTTATTTGGAAAAGACCACGCGAGCGGAGAAGGGGGCGCGGAAATAGTTATGTGTCCGATGTGTGTCGAAAATTTGGCCTTGATGGCGGCGAGCGTGAGTTCGACTGGCGGATTAACGGCATTCGCCATCCGGAGATTTTGGAAAAGAAAACAAACCAAAAGGAGAAAACAAAATGAAGAGCAAAGCATTAGATCGCGAAGTCGTATCGGAAACTGAGTGGCTGGTTGCCCGAAAGGATTTGCTGACACGAGAAAAGGAATTCACGCGCCAGCGGGACGCACT
>JBLMXD010000171.1:0-11898 GCA_050257575.1 Alphaproteobacteria bacterium
ACCAGAATCTGGTCGGCATGCACAATGGTCGAAAGGCGGTGCGCGATCACAATCGATGTGCGGTTCGCCATCAGATGTTCCAGCGCTTCCTGAATCAATCGTTCCGTCGCCGTGTCCACGCTGGCAGTCGCTTCATCGAGAATTAGAATAGGCGGGTCCTTCAGTAACGCCCGGGCAATTGAAAGCCGTTGTTTTTCGCCGACGCTCAGTTTCACGCCGCGCTCGCCCACGATGCTCTCCAGGCCATCTGGCAAACGCACGATGAATGCTCGCGCGTTCGCTGCATCCACTGCGCCCCACAATTCTGCGTCGGTGGCAGTAGGTTTTCCCATCAAAAGATTTTCACGAATCGATCCGTTGAAGAGAAAGCTTTCCTGCGTCACCACGCCGATGGCTTCGCGCAGTGTGCGCAGGTTGTAATCTCGAATTGGTTTGCCATCGACATAGATTTGGCCGGAGTCGAATTCGTAAAAACGCGCCAGCAAATTCACCAGCGTCGATTTTCCCGCGCCGGTGGCACCCACCAAGGCAGTCGTTGTGCCCGGCGGCGCCTCAAACGAAACGTGCCTGAGCGCCGGTAACCCTTCGGCATAACTGAAGCTCACGTCTTCGTATCGAATGTCACCGACGACACGTTTGCTGTCGCCACGATCGCCGCGCTCGGCTACAAAACCAGGCTCCGGTTTTTCATCTAAAATGTCGAACACCCGCTCGCCTGCCGCGCGGCCAGCCTGCACCAATTGATTCAGCTGATGCAGCCGGGTGATCGGATCGTACAGAAACGCCGTCAGCAGGAGAAACGCGACCAGATCACCGATCTGCATCGTGCCTGTCAGAACTGCGTGACTGCCAAATCCCAGCACCAGAACGGCGCCCATCGCTTCAAACATCGACATCGACGGCGAATAAATTGCCCAGGTCCTCATTACGACCAAAGTGGCGTGCCGCAGTTGATCGCTCGCGCGATTGAAACGCGCGTGTTCCTCGCGCTCGCGCGCGAAACTCTTGATCTGGCGGACTCCGGCAAGGTTATCATGCAACAACGCATTGATATTCGAGGCAGCTCGTCGCTGAAGTCGATAACGTCGATGCGCAGTCAGCGTGTATGCCAGTGCGCCTCCGATCAGCAGTGGAAACGGGACAAGCGCTAGCAACGCGAGCTTGATGTTCCAATAGAACATCACTGCCAGCACGATCACGATTTGCAGGACCGCTACGACGCCCTGCTCGATTCCGTCGATCAACACACGCTCGACCGAGTTGACGTCCTCGATCACCCGCGTCATCAAATCGCCAGTGGCGCGATTATCAAACCAGCGCAACGGGAGCATTTGGATGTGCGAATACAAATCGCTGCGCAGATCGAAAATGACTTTCTGCTCGAACGTGTTGTTCAGAATGATCCGCAGCGAATTGAAAACGTGTTGAACCAGGAAGGCTCCAGCCGCGACCAGGATTAATGGTAGCAACTTATCCGGCCGGTTGGCGCGCACGACATCATCGATGATCCATTTCGTGACGCTTGGAAACACGATCACCATCAGCGTGCCCAGAATCGCGCACGTCAGGGTACCCGCAGCCATCCACGGATACCGCTTTAGATAAGCGAAAACGCGCCAGACCGTCTTCATTAGAGAAACTTATCAGAACCCGCAACATGGCGCGAATCCACAGGCGCCCTTCTGAACGTAATTCGTGTTTAATCCCGGTTCGTTTGCGGTTAAGATTCTCGCGTGCCAAACGAATCCCACCCGTTCTCAGACGAAATTCATATCGAGCAGCTTGAGGTTTCGAGCGTTATCGGAGTATCGGAACACGAGCGAAAGACTCCGCAGCGATTAACGGTCAATCTTTCGTTTTGGCCATATCGGCAAACGCAGGATATGGAAGATAAAATAGGCCAGACGATCAACTATGCCATCGTAGCCGAGGAGACGCAGAGGTTCGTTCACGATCAAGCGGTCAATCTCATCGAAACGCTGGCGGACCGGCTCGCAGCGCATTTGCTAAAGAACTTTCCAATCCAGAAAATCACGGTCGAGATTCGCAAGTTTCCTCTGGAGCACGCTAAATATGTCTCCGCAAGCGTGACCCGCAGTGCGGCCGTCGGTTAATGACGCAATGGAGCACCGGTTGTAGTGTCCGCTGTCCCCAGCGGACTCGTTGGGCAACGTGGAATCTTTGCGCTGAATACAGCGCCCCTCGTGGTTGAAAGCCAGTGGAGGCGAGTTGACCTCAATCTTCAGGGTTTGCCGCTGGAGCGAGCGGCCAATACAATTGCCGGATGAAAGGCAGCAATTGGAAAACCGTCTCAAGCGAGCGGCGCTTCGCTAATCCCCATCTTGAGGTGGTCATCGATCAAGTGCTAACACCATCGCGAAATACGCCGCATACGTGGACAATCGCGCGTCGCAAGGCTGCCGTAGTCATCGCACCGATGACACGCAACGGCGAAATCGTTCTCATTCGCCAGGAGCGCATCCCGATCCGCGAAGCAATCTGGGAAATGCCGTCCGGCCAGATCGACCCCCCTGTAGCCGGGGGCGTCGATCCCGGCAATCCAGAATCAATTGGACAGGTCGCATTACGCGAACTCCGGGAAGAAGCCGGCTACGAGCTGGCAAAAGACGGCGAACTTATATCGCTGGGTCATTACTTCACGTCGCCAGGTTTCACAGACGAACGCGGCCACTTCTTCCTGGCGCGTTTCGTCGAACCGGTTTCAGACTACGTGCGCGACGAGTCGGAATCGATATTGGATTGTCGGCCGTTCACAATTTCTGAGATCCGCCGCATGATCGCAGACAACGAAATTCGCGACGCCAATACCCTCAGCCTGTCAGCGCGCCTGTGGGCTCACGGTTTTCTGCCCGGCAAAAGCTCATAATGCTGGAAGCGCCGGAGCCTCACGGATCGCTTTCGCGCATTTGCGCTTTTCACCTTTGTTTCGACATTCGACACTCGGATTTCGGATTTTGACCCATGGCCCTGCGAGACATCTTCAAATTTCGTGACCTGCCGGAAAGCGAAACTTCCAAACCGTTTCTCGAGCATCTGGAAGATCTGCGCTGGATGATCGTGAAAATGGCAATCACGCTGGGGATCACGATGATTGTTTGTTTCGCCTTTCGTTCGACGCTCGTTCGCATCATTCAGGCGCCGCTCAACAATCTTGGGTCGCAAATCGGCACACTTAAGGCACTCGGGATCACGGACTCGATCGTGATTTCATTTCATCTAGCATTTTATGCTGGAATCGTTCTCTCTTTCCCGCTGCTCCTGTACTTTCTCGCTGAATTTGTCTTGCCGGCGCTCACTGTGGTGGAGAAGCGCTTTTTGTTTCCGGCGATCGCCGTCAGCTTCGGCCTGTTCCTTGTCGGTGTGTTGGTTTGCTATTTTTGGTTGTTGCCAAAAACGATTCTCTTTTTCTTCCGCGACACCGAGTCGCTCGGCTGGGCGCCCACCTGGACGGTGCAACAGTATTACTCGTTCGTGACACGATTCACCATCGGCTTCGGGCTGGCGTTTGAATTGCCGGTAGTCGTGCTGGCGCTGGTCCGATTTGGATTGATCACCTACCGATTCATGGCGCGCACTCGCCCCTACGCTGTCGTGCTGATCTTTATTCTGGCAACCATCATCACGCCGACCCCTGACATTTTGACCCTGATCGCCATGGCGCTCCCGATGTGTCTGCTTTACGAAAGCTGCATCTGGATTGCATGGTTGATGGAACGCCGCGCAGCGAAACAGATTTCCAGCTAATCGCGTGCCTCATTCGACCTACGATTTTGTCTTTGGTGCGTTCGCGTTCGTGCTGGGCGCAGCGGTCGGCTCGTTTTTGAACGTCTGCATTTATCGGTGGCCTGTTGATCTTTCGATTAACAAGCCGCGTCGCTCTTTTTGCCCGAACTGCAAACAACCGATTCCCTGGCATCAGAATCTGCCCCTGCTTAGTTGGCTGGCCCTCGGCGGCCGGTGCGCAAATTGCGGCGCGAAAATCGCCTTCCGCTATTTCGCAGTGGAACTGGTTACCGCAGTCCTTTTCCTCGCGACGTGGCACACGTTCCCGTGGCAGGTCGCGATCGCGTACTGGATTTTCATTTCACTTCTGATCGTCGGCACATTTATCGATTTTGAGCACTTCATCATTCCAGATCGCGTGACAATCGGCGGAACGATCGCAGGAATCGTTTGCAGCGTGATTGTTCCAGCTTTGATGGAAACAAATTCACGCCTGGCAGCCGGTGTTCGCGCAGTACTGGCGGCTGCGCTTGGCTACGTGATCCTTTGGATCGTGCTGGAAGGGGGCAAGATCGCGTTTGGCAGAAAACGGATCCTGTTCGACGCCCCCACGCCGTTCACCTGGACAAAACGCGACGACGACGATGCTCATTTCATCGTGGGCACCGAAGAAAGTTTGTGGAGCGAATATTTTGCGCGGGAAAGAGATCGGCTGCTGCTCCAGTGCGATGAAGTTCGTATCGACGACCACGAATACGGGCAGATAACACTCACGTTTCGCTATGATCGCGTCACCGCCGACGGTCATATGCTCATGCTCGACGATGTGAAGCATATTTCCGGTGTCACACGCGAGCTGGTGATCCCGCGCGAGGCAATGGGGCGCGGCGACCTGAAATTTCTCGCCGCGATCGGCGCATTTCTCGGCTGGCGCGCGGTGTTATTCAGCCTTTTCGCCGGATCGCTTCTCGGATCCGTGATCGGACTGATAACGCTTGTTGTGGGGAAACCTGTTTGGTCAGCCAAACTACCTTTCGGTCCGTATCTCGCATTCGGTGCGCTGACCTGGATGTTCTTTGGCGAGATTCTTCTCCACTGGTACGAAATGTTGCTTCGTCCGTGAGCTGATTTCGTCACCGCTTTTACGCGTGATTGGAGTAAAGCCTAAAAGTTTGACGAAACCAAACCAGGAACAATTACTGTCAGAAATGGATTTCCCGTCCGGGCCCTGGACTGGTTTTTACAATTACGGCCGCAGCACGCGCAAACATCGGATGGATCTGGTGCTGATGTTCGCCGATCACAGCATTTCCGGCGATGGCCATGATGACATAGGCCAATTCGTTGTTTCGGGTCGTTTCAACGAAACAAACGGGGAGTGTTACTGGACCAAAAGTTACATTGGCGCGCACGACGTTTACTATCGCGGGTTCCGCGAAGGCAAGGGCATCTGGGGGTTATGGGAACTACCTAACGAGTCAGGCGGCTTTCACATCTGGCCACTCGGACAGGAGGAGGGCGACCAAATTCACGAGAGCGCGGAAGAGCCCGCGCCAGTTGAAGCAGTTGCCGCGGAGATGCTGCCGGGATCAACGATTCCGGCTCCAGCAGCTCTCGGCTTTCGCAACATCAAAACGAGATTGTTGAGTTCGCATTTCATCCAGCGCCGGAGTCCACGTGAAATTTGTTTCCGCAACCGCATATCCGGAACGAACCCGTCGTAGAGCTCGCGCCAGCCGGCGTTTCTTTTTCCGTAATAGCCGGTGGCCCACCTGCGGTTGGCCAAAGTTTTCAACCGGCGATTGTAGAAACTCATTATCCTTCGCACCACGTTTCCGCCAACGCCGCTGAAAGGGAGATTGAGAAATTCGTGTTCGGCGTCGCGATAAACGGCTTGCACCAGGCCGATGTAATAACTGCTCACGTCGAGCAGGAGCGCTGCCGACATCAGTTCGGCGTCGCCCATGTAGTAGTATTTGTCCTTGTACAAGCTCTCGAACCAACAACGGTAGGTGACCGAATATTGCTGATTGTAGTGGCGAAGGCACTCAGTCACATCTTCGCCTGCCAGACCGCGTGCCAGTAAATCCGCGACGTAATACGAAGTGTAGGAACAAAAATCGAGACCCGGACTGTACAGGGGATCGATGAATCCGGCGGCATCGCCCACCATGGCCCAACCGTCATCGCAAACTTTCTCGCTGTGATACGGCAACATCGACAGCGCGTGAACGTCGCCTTCGATCACCTTCGCTGCCCCGAAGATTTCGCGCCCGACAGGATTTCCAAGAATGTGCGCATGCAATCGTTGACCGAGCGTTGGTCCCTCTGGAAGTCGAAAGATGCGGCTGTCGTAAACTATCCCGGCGCTGACATCACCGCCTTGCAAGGGAATGATCCAGACCCACCAGCCGCGCCCGAAAAGATGATTCGTGGCCCACTCACGGGCGGTGCGACAGCGGTTTGCATAATCAGGAAAACGTTCGCGCCATTCGTAGCTGTCCCATTCCTTGACGCCGGTGAACCGAGCCCATACCGCGTTTATGGGGTGCTCGGTGTTGGGGCGAAAATAGCCGAGCTTTCGGGCAAACATCGCGGCGCGGCCTGTGGCATCGATGATCCAGCGGCAGGTAGCTGAGGGTTCCCCGCCGTCGACGACTGCGCTTATTCTTTGTCCAGCTGCGCCATTCAATTCAAAGTTTGTGACCTTTGCAGGGCGCCACAAGTCGCAACCCGCGCTCGAGGCGAGTTCAAGCATGTGCGAATCCAGCTTCGCACGATCTACTTGAAAGCCCGGCAACCGGCTCTGATAACGTGTGCCGACCTCAACACAATCATCAAAGCTTTGGTCCGGCCGGTTTGAGAACCAGAGACGCAATCCATGTTTCGCCAACTGGTGATGGCCGAGATAATGCGTCAGACCCAAAATCCGCGTCATGTAACAACTGCTCACCTCGGTGGTCGATTCGCCCACCTTACGGTCGAACGCAGCCGTCTTTTCGACGACAAGGACACGTGCTTCCGGCCGTTTGCGCTTTAGCATGAGCGCTGTAGCCGCGCCCGAAAACGCTCCACCGACAATCACAACGTCGTAGTCGAAATTCATCACCTCGAAAGATAATGCGCTCCGCGATGGTCAAACGCAATTATATCAAGATGTCGCGCAGCTTACTTTTTTCCCGAAATAGCGAGGCGCTTGCGAAGATATACTGCGTCGTTCACCCTTGGATTCACGTAATATGATCTTTACCAATGCGCGTTTGATCTTTCCCGATGAAATTCGCGATGGCCTCGAAGTTATCGTGGAAGAAGGAAAGATCGTCGAAATCTGCGAGCAAACTGAGGCGTCCGAAGACGGGATAATCGATCTCAACCAATATTACCTCGCGCCGGGGTTCATCGATCTTCATGTACACGGCGCGCTCGGTCGTGACACCATGGAAGCAAGCGCCGAAGCGTTTCGTGCCATCTGTGATTTTCACGCCAGCGGCGGCACAACCTCGCTTCTGCTCACGACGGCAACTGCGCCGTTGGACAAAATAGTCAGTGTTTTGCGAGCGATTGGAGACTTGGGTTCAGATATTCGTGCGATTGCCGGGGTTCATTTGGAAGGCCCGTTTATTTCAAAAATGAAGGCCGGCGCGCAACGAACGGAGTTCATTCAGGATCCGTCGCCAAGCGCTGTGCAGCAGTTGATCGAATATGCGAAAGTGATCAAACGCGTAACGCTGGCGCCCGAATTACCGGGAGCGCTCGAGGCAATCAAAGCTTTTCATAGCCATGGAATCAACGTGAGCGGCGGGCACAGCGATGCCTGGGACGACCGTGCCCGGTCTGCATTCGAATGCGGGATGCGCAGCGTAACACACACATTTAATTGCATGTCGAGCGCGCGCCGTCGCGGCGTTTGTAGGGTCGCTGGTCTGCTCGAGTTCGCGTTGAGCGAACCAGACATTAGTTGCGAGCTGATTGCGGACGGTCATCACGTATCGCCAACGCTGATGAAAATGTTGTATCATGCAAAGGGTCGGCATGGAATCTGTCTGGTCACTGACGCAACAGCAGGGGCCGGACTACCAGATGGATCGGAATTCCTGCTCTTCCGGAATCAATGCATCGTCGAAAACGGAGTTTGTCTTTTAGCTGACCGTTCAGCGCTCGCGGGTAGCGCGGCGCGCATGATCGACCTCGTGCGCACGATGGTGCACAGAGTGAATGTTCCATTGCACGAAGCCCTCACCATGGCTACCCAAAATCCTGCACGCGCGATTGGCCTGGAAACCAAAGGTTGCCTGAGGGTCGGACGCGACGCGGATTTCGTGGTTCTCTCACCACAGTTGGATGTGATGGGGACGTTCTGCGGGGGCGAGAAAATCTGGTCTGAATGACTTTCGTTGCGCTTGCCACTCGTTCTTGTTCAGCCAACCGAGGCCACCGCGCCAACAAGTCGGCTCATAACGCCATGAGAAATTCCCCGATATCGAGAGCTGCGCGCGGGCGACTTAGTTTGTCGATGTTTCCGGCCCATTCGCGCCATAGTTTTGCATCGTCCTGGAACGCACGCTGTATCTGAACGACAACTTCTCGGGATGAGCGGGCGATCACACCCGACGTCGTCTCGACGATCAACCGGGCGTTACCTTCCTCCTGACCAGCCACCACGTGGTTGACGATCATCGGACATTTAGCGGCAATCGTTTCCTGAACCGTTGCACCGCCGGCCTTGCCGACTAACAAATGGCTTTCGTGCATCAGTTGTGGAAGTTCCTTCGTCCAACCAATGATTCTTATTGGGTGTCGACCAGCGGCCGCTTCGATTGCCGAGCGGAGTTCATCAGAGCGGCCGATTGTGACGGTGAGATCCAGATCAAGTTTCGCGAGCATTCGTACCAGTTCCGGAGCGCCACGCTTTGCCGCGGTGATCATGTACAAAACCCGGCGATTGGAATTGCTGGGAAGTGCGCGATCTTCAACCAGATCGGCAAACTTCGGACTGACAGGAAAACCAAACGTCTTGATTTTTTCCGGTGGGACACCGCGACTCCGCAACACGGTCGCACTCTGTTCGTTGGCAACGCAGAAATAATCGGCTGCGCAACGATACCACGCTGCGTTGATGGTAATCGAGTCGGTGACGACGACGACGATTTTGCAATCCGGAAAGGTTCCCGGGTTCTCCGTCAGGATCCGTCGAAGCACGTTGGAATACACCGGGAACGTACAAACCACCACGTCGGGACGGAACCGGTCGAGCAATGCAGCGAGATGGCTCCTTAGGCGGACGAATCGCGCGAATTCCTGATCGAAATCCTTCTCCTGATCGAGCCATCGGTAAACTATGCCCCAGGCAGGAGACACAAAATTGAGCAGCGTTAAATACGCTCTCCTGAGAAACTCGTTAAGCGGCCCATAGACCTCGGCCAATAGATCGCGCAATTCGACCTCAGACCGGTCCGGCGCAGCACGGGCGAGACCGTCACGTACGCCTTTGGCGGCGCTGTTATGGCCTTCTCCGAAACCCGCACTCAGAATCAATATTCTTTTCTTCATTGGTCATCAGGCTGCACCGGATACAATCAACAGCCGAACCAGATAGGGGTCAGTCGGGGAACCACTCGGACTTTAATGGATATTTGTGCCCGGCAAAGTAAACTCCCACGGAGATGAAATATCTCAGGTTTATTTGGCGGGTCGGACACCGGCTGGTGTGGGAAACCGCCGTGGATAATACGACCGGTCTGGCCGCACAGATGGCGTACCTGCTTCTTTTCGCGCTGGCGCCCGGCACACTCTTTTTCTGGCATCTGCTGGGCTTGTTCGGCACCGATCCCAGCAAATTGCACCGGATGTTCGTGCTTTTGCAAAGCTTCATGCCGCCGGACCAGAAAGTGCAGGATATTCTGGATTCGGCCATGGCCAGCGTTGTCGTGACAGGTACAAGCGGACTGCTCGCGAACGCCGGCATTATCCTTGGAATCTATTTCGGGACCATTTTTATCGCCACCGTGTCACGCGCCCTGAGCCATATGCACGGAGTCCGCGAGGATCGCCATTGGTGGTCCAAATACATCATCTCATTCTTCATGCTCTTTTGGTTTGGGATCGTAATCGTGTTTAGCTTTAATGCCGTCGTTTTCGGCGAAAAGCTGGCGGGCGTCGCAGAGGTGACCTGGCAACTGTCATTTCCGCTGCAAGCATGGATCGCCAGGTTGAATCTGCCGTTGACCGCCGTAGCGCTGATCGGGCTGGCGCTCGCGCTTTATCTTTTCACGCCAGAGAACTATTTGACCGTTCGTCAGGCGCTGCCGGGCGCAATTTTCTTTGCAGTAGGCTGGATCATCGCAACGAAACTTTTTCAGCTCTACGTGGCAAGATACGATCGTTACAATCCAACCTATCTCGCGTTGGCGTCCATCATCGTGCTGCTCACGTGGATGTATCTGACCTGTTTACTGTTGTTGCTGGGAGGCAAATTAAACGCCATCATCCGGCGCGAACGCGAAAAAATGCGTACGGTCGAGCCGCTCGCGCCCGCGCCTGCGACGACGACTTAATACGGTGCAAGAACCAAACGGTTTTGCGCCGATTGTTGTAACTTTTTTCAGAAATCAGTGCTGTAAGCGTTGCTAGCGTCGCGCGCTCTGTTACTCTCCGTCGCAGTGGCGCGCTTTCGCATTTGGCTCGTAACTGCACTCGCGTTTGGCGCAATAATCGCCGGCATCCTGCGCGCGGAAGTCGATCAAGAACGGACGCGCGAGAAATCCGAAGAAACCGAGGCTCACAACGCGTCATCTTCGAAACCAAAGAAATCTCCGACGCCCAAAGCGAAAGCAAAAACGGCGAACAAAAAGTCGAAGACTTCACCCAAAACCAAACGGAGCCACACGCCAACGCCCAAACCGAAAGCAGGCAAAAAGAAATCTCGAACGAAAGAAAACTCCGGCAAGACAAAGAAAACTGCGAAATCAAAGTCAGCGCGAATAGAGGAGGAAACGCCTAAGCCAAAGAAAACGCCCTCACCGCACCCAGAGCCGGAGCGAGCCGTATCAGAAAGCGCAGCGCCGCCACCACGAGCCGTAGCTGCAACACCTGCGCCGCAGTCGAAAGCTCAGCACTCCATTTCAGCGGGTGGACAGCCTCAGGTTGTGATCGAAAAATCCGGTATCGAAGAGGACCAGGGCTTCGAACCTCCTCCGTCGCCGCCGCCGCGCAGAGGCTTTTGGCCATGGAGTCGCCCGGCTAGCTATCGCTATCTGACACGTTCGGTGATCGATGCAATCCGGCGCGCCCCGGTGAAACGGCGCCGCTGGCAGTTCATTGTTGTGCACAATAGCGGCACACGACAGGGCAACGCCCGCGTGTTCGACTATTACCATCGGCATGTTCGACGGATGCGGAACGGCCTCGCTTATCATTTTGTGATCGGCAACGGCACTTCAACCGGCAACGGCCAGATCGAAGTCGGCGACCGTTGGCGCCGTCAGATCAACGGCGGCCATGTGCACAGCGATTATCTGAACAACATCTCGCTCGGAATTTGTCTGGTAGGCGATTTCAACAAGGACCAACCGACGCGCGCACAGCTTGACGCATGTGAGGAACTCATCCGCTACCTGCGCGAACGCTGCGGTGGCACCGGCAGAGGCGCCATCCCTGTTAAACCACACCGCGAAATGAATCCGCCACGCTGGCCGACTGATTGCCCCGGCGACGACTTCCCCTATTCGTGGTTTCGCCGATTCTGAGAGTCTCAAACGGATGTTTCTCTGAATTACTTTCGCGTGGCGACAATCAGATTGGCTTCCTTGTAATTCCACCGGTAACCGAATCCGAAATCGAGCGGCTGCGGATTGTCCTGCTCGAATAGTTCGCGCAGACGGACCTGATAATGCTGTTTGAAGATATCGATGGGACCGAGATACACGCCGAACAAGCGAAGGCTCCACTTGTTAGGATCGAAGTAATCCAGAGGAATACCTGAATCGTCCTGCACGATAAGATGGCTATGATCCAGAATGAAATTGCGGATCGTAGCAAAACCATTCTCGAACAGCAGATACGATGGCGACTTGAGCAAACTCGCGCCGTTGCCGAGGCGCTGGCAAAATTTCAAGAAACCTGGACTGGCTTTGATTCCGTCATCGGAAATATCGG
>JBLMXD010000172.1:0-4419 GCA_050257575.1 Alphaproteobacteria bacterium
ACGTGATCTATGGCGTGGTCGGTCTCAAAACGCATTGCAAAGCTCTGCTGATCGTTCGGCGCGACTCCGACGAGCTCCGGCGGTATGTCCATCTCGGCACCGGAAATTATCACCCGCGAACGGCGCGCATTTACACGGACTTCAGCCTGCTAACCAGTGAACCGCAGCTGAGCGAAGAAGTGGCAACTGTCTTCAACACGCTCACCGGGCTGGCTGGTTATCCTGGGTTGAAAAAATTGATGGTGGCGCCCTTCGACATGCACAGCCGACTTATCAAACTGATTGAGCGGGAGCGCGATAACTCGATCGCAGGCAAGCCGGCCCGCATCGTCGCGAAGATGAACGCGTTAGTCGATCAGGAAACTATTGAGAAACTGTACGAAGCATCCTGCGCCGATGTGACGATCGATCTCGTTGTTCGCGGGATCTGTTGCTTGCGTCCGAAAGTTCCAGGTCTTAGCGAAAACATCCGTGTCATCAGCATCGTTGGCCGGTTTCTTGAGCACAGCCGCATTTTTTATTTCGAAAATGCCGGTCAGCCGCGCGTTTTTCTTGCCAGTGCGGATTGGATGCCCCGCAATTTTTACCGGCGAATTGAACTGGCTTTCCCGGTCGAGACGCCGGCGCTGCGCGATCAAATCATCAATGACGTCATTCCGGCGTTTTTGAACGATCGTGTAAAAGCGCGCGAATTGCAGCCGGACGGCACATATCGGCGTTTGAAGCCCGAAGGCACGGAACCGCGCCGGCAGGCGCAGTGGCAATTTCGCGAGGTCTCGCGTGAACGCATGAAGAAGCTTGGGGGTTCAACGAAAAAAGCGCGCGCGGACCGTCTGGTCCCCATCTCCGTGGTGCAAGACACTGGGGCCGCCGCACCGCCAAAACCGGAGATTCAGTGAACAAACGCATCCTCGTCATCGATGTTGGCGGTTCGAATGTGAAGTTGATGATTTCGCGTGCGCAACGGCGGAAGTTCAAGTCAGGTCCGGATCTCACGCCGCGCGAAATGGTCGTTCAGATCAAATCGCTGGTGGAAAACTGGACATTCGACGCAGTCTCGATGGGATTCCCGTCGCCCGTGCGCAATGGTTCCATCATTAGCGAGCCTAAGCATCTTGGGCGGGGATGGACACGATTCAATTTTGAGAAGTCGTTAGGCAAACCCTTCCGCATCATCAATGACGCCGCCATGCAGGCTCTCGGCAGTTTTCGGGGCGGTCGGATGTTGTTTCTTGGGCTAGGCACCGGCCTGGGATCGGCATTGATCTGGGATACGAAAGTGTTCCCTCTGGAGCTGGGCGATCTCCCTTACGGAAACGGTCACATCATCGAGGATTACCTTGGCAAGTCCGGGATGAAACGCCTGGGCGAAAAGGAATGGAAACGCGAAGTCCTTCGCGCTGTGGTCTTATTAAAGAAGTCGCTCCTGGCGGATTATGTCGTGCTCGGCGGCGGCAGCGCGAAGAAATTGGACGAGCTGCCGGATGGCATCGAGTTGGGACATAACCGAAATGCTTTTCTGGGCGGCGTTCGCCTCTGGCAAACCAATCCGTATACGCACCGGTCGAAATGGCAAATCCTGTGAGGTCCAGGGATTTCTTCCTCCTTTATTGACCTTGTAAGCCTTATAACCTCCTAACCGTTCTTTTATGCAACTCTATTTTCTCAGACATGGCGAGGCCGATTGGCCGGACTGGACCAAACCCGATGACGAGCGGCCGCTGACAGATTTCGGAAAAAAAGAAGTGCATCGGGTCGCAAAATTACTTGAACGTCTCAAGGTGCGACCGGACTTGATCGTCAGCAGTCCGTTACCTCGAGCATCGCAAACGGCGAAGATCGCCGCGGAACATCTGCGAGCAAAGCTGCGCGAGGACGACGTACTCGAGCCGGGATTTGGGATCAATGAGCTACGCACCGTGCTCAAGCGCTATGGCTCAAAGGTCTTGATGCTGGTCGGCCACGAACCGGATTTTACCGTCGTTATCTCACAGTTGAGCGGCGCTGCGCTCAAGCTTTCGAAGGCAGGGGTTGCATTGCTCGATGTCGATTCAGAGGCGGAAGAGGGAAAACTTCTGTGGCTGTTCCCGCCGAAAGTGGCGCGCAAGCTGAAATAGTTCCTTTGATCGCTGGCGGATAACCCGGCAGCAACCGGTTTGCTGCGGGATTAGGGTCCGGAGGCCCGGCCTGCGACGAGCACAGACGCCGAATTACTTGGGCGATGCTGCCGGCGCTGCGCTGCTAGCGGGCGAAACACTCCCGCCGGCGCCCGGTGCGCTGGAAGCGGCGGGCGAACTCTGTCCTGGCGAAGTGACCGGTGACGGTTTTGCCGTTGCAGGGGAAGGTGACGTTTGTGACGCGGACTGTTGTTTCATCAGTTCACGTCGAAAAGCGCTGCTGGCAGTGCTCCGGTGCGCGTACAAGATCGATAACCCGAATGTGAGCACGAAAAATATACCGGCCATCCAGGTGGTGAACTTCACCAGCACATTGGTCGTTTGCGCGCCAAATATGTTTTCCGTAACCCCGGCCCCGAAAGCGGCGCCCAAGCCTTCGCTCTTTGGCCGCTGCATCAGAATGACCAGCACCATGATAACAGCCACGAGCACGAAGAACGCCAGACAAAGATTGATCAACAGGGTCATGGGGAGGCGAAATATGGCCAAACAAGGGACGGAAGCAAACGCCGAACATCAGCATTCAATATCTGACATCAAGGTCAGGGCCATTCGGTACTTGGCCTTTTCTTGATCGCGTCCCAAATTCTATCCATCTCTTCGAGAGAAACATCGCCGAGCTGCTTCCCGCGCGCTTTCAGTTCGTCTTCCAGGCGATTGAATCGCGCCACAAATTTGTCGGTCGCACTTTGCAAGGCGCTCTCCGCGTCCAGGTTACATTTCCGTGCCGCATTCACGACAGCGAACAGCAGATCACCCACCTCGTCCGCGATCCGCTTCTGTTGCTGCGAGTCGATCGCCTCTTTTACTTCGCGCAGTTCTTCTTCGATTTTCGCTATCACATCGCGGAGTTCGTCCCAGTCGAAATTTACGCGGGCCGCTTTGGATTGTGCCTTTTGTGCCCGCACAAGCCCGGGGAGGGCTTTAGGTAGACTGGAGAGGTAGTGCGAGTCGCCCTTTTTCTCTTCACGCTTGATCGCTTCCCATTGCTTGAGAACAGCAACAGAGTCGCGCGCGTCGCTCGTTCCGAACACATGCGGATGTCGCCGGATGAGTTTATCCGACACGGTGTCGATAACCTCCTCCAGATTAAAGCGGCCGGCTTCGCATGCGATCTGGGCGTGCATGGCGACCAACAGCAACAGGTCGCCGAGCTCCTCTCGAAAATGCGCGTCGTCGTGTGAGCGCGCGGCTTCGGCCACTTCGTATGCCTCTTCGATTAGTGCCGGCAGCAACGACTCGTTTGTTTGCTCCCTATCCCATGGGCAACCCCCGGGACCGCGTAGCTTCGCCACAATATCGCAAAGTTTTGCAAACTGATCAGCAATCTGTGATCGTGGATTAGACATCAGCGAATGCAGTTGTAATGCAAAACCCTCAATGAGCACGGATCGCCATGCAATCCAGTGCGACTCATGACGTTCGGTGTTCGGTCGTTTTGCGCAGAATGTGACGTTAACAGCGGCCCATTCCACGCGCGGAACTTGTCGGCCTCGCGCTCTGTGGCCAATCCAGCCAAACCGCTTTGGCGGCAATAACTCAGTGTCCGAACCGGGTTTCTGTGGCTTCGCGGATGGTCTGTTGACGAATCGTCTGCAGCTTTTGGTACTGCTCAGGTGTAAGAATCGCCTTCATCTGTGGATCGGTCTGCTGATGAATAGCCCTGAGTTGTTGGACCTTCTGAATTTTGGAAAGCGAATTGTCGTTCTTGATCGCCTGTACTTTTGGTCCCTCGGCGATTAGAATGGGTAGGACCTTTTCCTTCTGTTGCGGGGTAAGATTGAGCTGTTGTGCCACGGCTTGAGCCTTCGCCATTGCTCCCCCTTTTTGGGCAAACGAACTCGACGGGAGCACTGCAAAGAGGGCGGCGCATAGCGTCGAAATAGCAAGATAAGTGTGATTCTTCATGTTTGTCTTTGATTTGGGGGCGCCATCGTCAGGAGCACGCTGGATGAAGTCAAGCTTAATCGCTCCGGAAGGAGGATTTGGAACCGCACAATGGCGTACGATTCTACAACAAACGCCATTTTAACTCCCGCGATTTCCTTCTTGTTTCCCATAAACGGCGTCCCCCGAGAAATGCATTTTCATTTTGACCGCGCACGATTCCCTTTGGCAACTGATCGAACAGATGCACCAGGCCGCCGCCGAGGACCACGTAGTCGGCGATGAAGGCCCGCTTCAATTGGTTGACCGCGTGAAGCACCTCACGTTTCCATCTTTTCTTGCCCAGCATGTCGAG
>JBLMXD010000173.1:0-5018 GCA_050257575.1 Alphaproteobacteria bacterium
ATCGGGGCAAGCTTCTGGAACGCGAAACCTTAATGGACGCGCTTTGGCCGGACATCATTGTCGAGGATGCAAATCTGACGGTGGCGGTTTCGCAACTTCGCAAGGCGCTCAATCAGAATGGAGATAACGCCGAGTTCATCTTAACCGTTCCACGTGTTGGCTACCGATTCGTTGCCGAAACCTCCGAAGTCATCGAGGAGCCCGAGCGACTTATTCTCGAACAACGCACACGCTTAAAGGCGAAACCTGACAAGGCGGAAGGAAATGGAAGCACTATTGCGCGGCCCGAATTGCGCGCAAAAATTCCGCTCCTGCGAGAGCAGCCGTCACCTCTTCGAATACAGCGAAGACTGATCCTGGCGCTCGTTCTTTGCCTGATAGTCGCTGGTACGGCAGTTGCCTATCGTTTCTTGAGATCCAGCAGCGGTGCGCCTGCCAACATCGCTTCCGTCGCCGTGCTACCCCTCAAAAACCTTACAGGCGATCCGACCGCCGAGTACTTCAGCGATGGCATAACCGAAAGCCTCATCAGCGAACTCTCAAAAATCCCGGAGTTAAAGGTCATTTCAAGGGCGTCAGTTTTTGTTTTCAAAGGTAAGGAGATCGATCCGACAGACGCCGGCCGGCGACTGGGCGTGGCCAGCATTGTTGAGGGCAGCTTGCTGAAGAGCAATGATCGGATTCGCGTCCAGCTTAGACTCGTATCCGCCGCCGACGGCCACGTCGTTTGGAGCGGGGACTCCTATGAACGAGCCGCAACCGACATCTTTGAAGTGCAAGATGAAATAAGTTGTAATGTCGCCGAGCAGCTACGCCCGTTTTTCTGCGCCGGGAAACCGGCTCGCCGCTCCACCGAAAACGTCGCAGCGTACGAGGCTTACCTGAAGGGCCGATATTACATGAGCCAGCGTACGGCAGAAGGTCTGCTGAAAGCGATTCAGTTTTTTCAGCAGGCCACAGAGATCGATCCCCGCTATGCTTTAGCCTATTGCGAGCTGGCCAAGTCTTACAAGCTCGCGGTCTGGTATGTTCCCATGCCAGCGAGTGAAGCCGTACCTGAGTTGCAGACGGCCGCGACTAAGGCCATCGAACTCGACAGTTCCCTACCTGAGGCTCATACGGCGATGGCCGAGGTCTACTCGTTCCAATGGAAATGGAAGGAAAGCCTTGCCGAAAACGAGCGAGCGATCACTCTTAATCCGGGATATGGGGCGGGGCATCACAACATTGCGCTCGGGTTGGCGCTGTTCGGGCGAAATGCAGAGGCGCTGGTGCATGCCGAGCGCGCTCGCGAGCTCGATCCTCTCTCGCTGATTATCAACACGGACTTTGGTTGGGTTTACTATCTCGGTCATCACTATAATAAAGCTATAGCTCAATATAAGAAGGCATTGGAACTGGATCCAAACTTCACGCTGGCCCATTTTGATCTGGCACTCGCTTATTCGGCGCTGGGCCGTCACGACCAGGCGATCGCCGAGATGCAAAAGGCGCGTGGGCGCGGATCGGAATATCTGGCGGGATTAGGTTATCTCTATGCCGTAGCGGGTCGGCGCGCCGAAGCGTTGACCATGCTGGCTGAACTGCAGCGGCTGGCAGAGCAACAATACATCCCGCCTTATCATCTCGCCTGGATCTATACCGGGCTGGGAGATAAGGACAAAGCAATCGCGCTATTGCAACAGGTCTACGCCGAACACACGCAGCATGTCGTTGATTTCAAGACCGTGCCGATGTTCGATTCGCTCCGCTCGGACAAACGCTTCCAACAACTTGTTCAAAAAGTTGGCTTGCCCGACTAAAAAATCGTGATCCGTATTAATTCTTGGTTTTCCGGCTAGATTCCCTCGTCGTGTCATTTAATCGTTTTGGACTTTCGCCCGAGGTCGTTCGTGGAACGCAGGCCATGGGCTTTGCTGAGCCAACGCCGATCCAGCTCCGGGCGTTTCCGATTGTTCTTTCTAAAAAGGACTTAATCGGCACTGCACAAACGGGCACCGGCAAAACTGCGGCGTTTGCTCTGCCGATTCTCACGCTTCTGGCAAAGCATGGCGGCTTCCGTTGCCTCGTGCTCGAGCCTACGCGCGAACTGGCCGCACAGGTGGAAACCGCGTTTCGCGATTATGGCCGTTTCACAGATTTGCGAGTTGGCCTTGTGCACGGCGGAGTCGGTTACGGGAAACAGCGAGAAGCCTTGAAGCGTGGCGTGGACATTCTCGTCGCAACGCCGGGGCGCTTGCTGGACCTGCTCGAACAACGCGCGCTGAATCTGCAATCGGTCAAGATTCTCGTTCTGGATGAGGTGGACCGGATGCTGGATATGGGTTTTCTCCCGGATGTGCGTCGCATCGTGGAGAAAATCTCGAAGGAGCGGCAGACCCTGCTTTTTTCGGCAACGTTACCACCGGAGATAGAGCGCCTCGCCGCGTGGGTGTTGCGTGATCCCGCGATGGTGGAAATCGGCGTCCGCCGTTCGCCGGCGGAAACGGTTACCCATGCAGTCTACCCGGTGGCAGCGGAACAAAAATTTGATCTGCTCATGGCGCTTTTGGAGCGAACAAATTTCGACAGTGTATTAATTTTTTGCCGAACGAAACAGAACGCCGATCGGGTTTCCCATTTCCTCAAGCACGCGCAGCACGCGGTGGCTGTCTTGCATTCCAATCGGACGCAGCGTGAACGCATAGAAGCATTGGAAGGATTCAAGAGTGGCAAATACGAAGTCATGGTTGCAACGGACATCGCGTCACGCGGACTCGACATCGCGGGTGTTAGTCACGTGATCAATTACGATGTCCCGGAGCATCCGGAGGATTACGTTCACCGGATCGGGCGAACAGGACGCGCGCAAAATGTCGGCGACGCGTTCACGCTCATGAGCGGGCATGAAGTGACAGCCCTGCAGGCGATCGAACATTTCATCGGACGCAAGATTCCGCGGCTAAAACTGGAGAACTTTCCCTACCTATACACCGTGCTGTTCGAACCCGAATCAGCGGCGGCCGGCAGGAGAGCCATTGCCGGTCGACGAACGCATCGCGGCTATTCATTCGGACGCAGGCGATAAGCAGGCGATTTTTGCCCTGCAGCAGGTTGTAGCCGGGATCGGTGAACCCGGTTGGAGTTATTGCACCGTCGCTGTCCAAATCGCTCGATTTATTTCAGAGATTCGGTTTAGTAGGCCGCTTTATGTCTGAACCAACAACCAATCTTCAATCCGACAACAATGCCGACTTCGATGAGTTGCAGAAGAAGCTCGTTCCGTTGTGGAAATCGATTGAGCGATTCAATCAGGATCCGCAAACGATCGTGGTGGTACCTTCGATGTCGATTGACGCGATCGACTCCGGCGCGGTGATGCAGGCATACGAGGAACGATTTCTGTTCCTGCTGTTGTTGTTGCGCCAGCCGCGGGCCCGGCTGATTTACGTGACCTCGCAAACGATTCTGCCAAGCATCATTGATTATTACCTCGATCTCCTTCCCGGAGTTATCCCGAGCCATGCGCGGCAGCGGCTTTTTCTGCCTTCGCCAATGGATGGGTCGGTGCGACCACTAAGCGACAAGCTTCTCGAGCGGCCACGCCTGATCGAGCGCATCCGCTCGTTAATCATCGATCCCAATCGGGCGCACCTTGTTCCTTTTAACACAACGAACCGCGAGAAGGAGCTGGCCTTGCGCTTGGGTATCCCGATGTATGGCGCGGATCCAAAGTTTTTCCCACTAGGCACAAAGAGCGGCTGCCGGAGAATTTTCAGCGAAGAAAATGTTCCGCACCCGCTGGGGCGCGAAAACATCGGGAGCGAGGAAGAACTCATCAGTGCTATCGTGGATATGCGGGTGGCAAAACCTTCCATCGAGCAGGTGATGGTGAAATTGAATGAAGGCGTTTCCGGCGAAGGCAACGCAGTTATTGACCTTAGAGGGCTTCCATCCCTTTTTGTTAAAGCTACGTTAGAAGAACACGTTCGCGCAATGAAATTCGAGTTACCGGGGGTCACCTACGACAGCTATATGAAGAAGCTGCGTGAGCGGAAGGGCGTCGCCGAGGAGCGGATCATGGGGCAAGAGTTCAGGAGTCCCAGTGTGCAGCTTCGCGTCACGCCCCTTAGCAAGGTTGAAATATTATCGACGCATGACCAGCTCCTGGGCGGGCCGTCGGGGCAAAGCTATCTTGGTTGCGTTTTCCCGGCTGACCCGGCCTATGCCAGTCTCATTAGCCAGGAAGCTGCAAAGGTAGGCAAGCGTTTGGCGAAAGAAGGTGTTATCGGCCGGTTCGCGCTCGATTTTGTGGTGGTCCGCTGCAACAGCGAAAAATGGGAGCCTTACGCAATCGAGATTAATTTAAGGAAAGGCGGCACCACGCATCCGTTTTTGACTCTGCAGTTTCTTACCGACGGCAGGTACAATCCTGAGACTGGTATTTTCACGGCGCCTAACGGCCAGCAGAAATTCTTTGTTGCCAGCGATCACGTCGAGTCGCCCCGGTATCGTACGCTGACTCCGGACGATTTGTTCGACATTGTAGTGCGACACAATTTGCACTTCGACCAAACGCGTCAGACAGGCGTCGTATTTCATATGATGAGCGCTCTGGGCGAACTGGGAAGAACAGGACTAACCGCGGTGGGTAACTCTCACGAGGACGCAAAGGTCACCTACGAGCGCGCGGTCGCCGTGCTCGACCTGGAAACTCGATGAACTTCCGTCTCGTAAGTTAGTCCGGAAGTGGTCACAGGCGGCACGGGCAATACCTTCAGTCAGCCGGCAACGCTGCCATTAACCATCAGAGTGATCGTGGCCAGCTAAATAACGAAGTCTGGACCCGTCATTTCCGGCAACATCCCGCAAATGGCTGTCATCGATGTCGATCCGGGCTACCTACCCGATCCGGATCATCCCGGGACAGGCACAGTGGTATCAGTGGACTGCCCTAATTAGCTGGCGACTGTAAAATCGAAATTTCGGACATCGTAGTGCAGTACAGTCTGCACTACGATTAATCCCGTCGAACATCG
>JBLMXD010000174.1:0-3296 GCA_050257575.1 Alphaproteobacteria bacterium
CACTGGGCACGGTTGCTGACATCGTGCCGCTCGTCGACGAAAACCGTCTGCTGGTCCACCGAGGCGCGATCGAAATCGCTCGCACATCGCGCATTGGTTTGAAGAAATTAATGCAGGCTGCTGGAGTGCATCCGCCAATCGCGCCAGACGATATCGGTTACCGGCTTGGGCCGCGGTTAAATGCGGCGGGGCGCTTGAGCACTGCCGAAAAATCTTTGCGCTTGTTGCTTACGCAAGATGAAAGCGAAGCGTTGGCGCTTGCCACAGAGCTGGATCGGCAGAACCGGGACCGCCAGGATTTGGAAAAGGATATTCTCGCCGCTGCCGTAGCGCAGATTGACAAACAATTCGATGCACTGCGCGATCCCGCCATCGTGGCAGGTGCCCGCGGCTGGCATCCGGGCGTGCTGGGGATCGTGGCGTCGCGGATCGCTCGAAAATACCATCGCCCCACTATTGTGATTGCCTTCGACGAGAAGGGGGTCGGAAAGGGAAGCGGACGAAGCATCAACGGCCTGGATCTCGTCGAAGCGTTAACTCGCTGCGGGACTGCACTCGAGAAATTCGGCGGCCACGAAATGGCGGCGGGCTTGATGCTGCGCGAAGAAAATTTCGATCGATTTACTGAAGCATTTCGCCGCGCTGCTCGGGAGATGCTTTCGGAAGAGGCCCTGCAGCGCTGCTTGCGTCTCGATCATGAATTGCCATTCACTGAGATCGATGTGGACTTTCTGCGCTGGCACGAGTTGTTGCAGCCATTCGGAAGTGGAAATCCGCAGCCCATTTTCTTTGCCCGGGGCGTCGAGCCTATCGCGCCGCCGCGAGTCATAAACGAAAAACATCTTATCTTTCGGTTGCGTCAGGGAAATCGAAACCGTCGAGCTGTTTATTTTGATGGTGCGGCAAATGAGCTTCCCGCTCCGCCATGGGACGTGGCATTCCGAATTGGGATGGATGAATATGAGGGCGAAACTTTGGTTGGCATGCGTATTGAGGCGGTGCGTGCGGCAGACGTAAATTGAAAAGGCCAATTACGTCACCACTCATTCCCGACCTGGACGGATTCCGCATGTGCGGGAGAGGTTGCAGATGTCGGTGTGCTATCGTGCGGTAGTGCCATCGGATTTTCCGATCTCCTCCGAATGTCGGAACGAACATGATCAATTTTTCAACAAACCTTGAGGAATTAGCCTGGATCCAACGGCCGCGCCTGCTTGCGCTCCGGCGGCTCGGCATTGAGACCGTAGAAGACTTGCTGACGCATTTTCCCCGGCGTCACGAGGATCGCACGGAGTTCCCTCATTTTCCCCGGGAAGAAAGCGATGTTCCAATATGTCTTTGCGGCGAAGTTGTTAAGACCTCACTGCGCCGTTTTGGTGGTTGGAAGAAAATCTTTGAAGCAACGCTTCAAGAGGCGCAGCCAAATGCCCTGAGCGAACCGCTGGTGTGCCGTTGGTTCAATCTGCATTACGTGCAGAAAATGATCGCTACGGACCAGCGCATTGTGGTTTTTGGGAAACCACGTCTGCGTGGAAAGCGGATCTGCATGGATCATCCGGAGTTTGAGGTGATCGAGAACGACGAAGAGATGTCGATCCATTTCCGGCGGATCACGCCGATCTATCCAGCGACCGAAGGTCTCTCACAACGCGTCCTGCGTGGCATTGTTTATCGCGTCCTGCAGGAGGTTTCGGACACCGCGTGGGAATCGATCGCCCCCAGCAGTTTGGTGAAGGGCGAGGGATCGCAGGCAATCCGCACGATCCATTTTCCGGAGGATTGGGAAGCGCGCGACGCTGCACGCGAGCATCTGGTGTTCTCGGAGTTTTTCGCCATGCAAATGCTGATCGCGTCGCATCGCTTCGATTCATCCTCCCGAATTGGCCAGTCGCACTGTGGATCAGGCGCGTTGCTGGATAAATTCTTGAAAGCGCTTCCATTTGAATTGACAGGTGCACAGCGAAAAGTGATCTCGGAAATTCGTGGTGATCTGGCGGCGAAATCTCCCATGAACCGTTTGTTGCAGGGAGACGTCGGCTCGGGAAAAACCGTTGTCGCAGTTGCCGCGATGCTGCTTGCAGTTGAAGCAGGATTTGAAGCGGCGTTCATGGCGCCGACGCAGATTTTAGCCGAGCAACATTACGATGTGTTGCGCCGCTGGCTGGAGCCGCTGGGCTTGCGCGTATTGTTGCGAACAGCAGCTCGACAGGAAGACGGCGGTCCGCTACCGCTCTTTGCGAGCGGGCCGCACTCTCCACAGAAAAAACGCTCCGAATGCGATGAGCCCCAGATCATCGTCGGGACACATGCGTTGCTTTACGAATCAGTTTCATTCTCAAAGCTCGGACTGGCGGTCATTGATGAACAGCACAAGTTCGGCGTTGCGCAGCGCGCCCGGCTAACAGCGCGCGAGCCGGCGCCAGACGTGCTCGTCATGACGGCTACGCCGATCCCACGTACACTGACGATGACTATCTATGGCGACCTCGACCTGTCGACCATTGATGAGATGCCGGGGAACCGTGGAAGAATCGTCACAGCGGTGCGCGATACGTCGAAGCTGGGCGAGGTACTTGGTTTCTTGCGATCGGAACTGGAGAGGGGGCGTCAGCTTTATGTCATCTACCCGTTGATTGACGAAAGCGAGAAGCTGGATGTAAAGGCCGCCGCGGCGGAGTACGAACTGTGGCGAGAACGGCTGCATCCGTTCCGATGCGAACTACTTCACGGCCGGATTCCGGCGCCAGAGAAGCAGCAGATCATGGATCGTTTTCGACGCGGCGACACGAGCGCGCTGATCAGTACGACTGTGCTTGAGGTCGGTGTCGACGTACCGAATGCGACGATGATGCTGATTGAAAATCCGGAACGTTTCGGTCTCGCACAATTACACCAGCTTCGGGGACGGATCGGCCGGGGCGAACATAAATCATATTGCATTTTACTGAGCTCAAAGCCGGGCAAGGAGGCAGCGGCGAAACTCGCAGTTTTGGAGCGAACAATAAACGGCTTCGAAGTGGCAGAAGCAGACTGGGAATTGCGCGGACCAGGCGACCTGCTGGGCACAGCCCAGAGCGGCTTGCCGGAGCTTAAGATTGGCGATCTTAAACGCGATGCGGACCTGATGAGGCGCGCCCGGGCGGCAGCGATGTCAATCTTCGAAATGGACCCGCGTCTGGAGCTGCCTGAAAATCAACGTTTCCGGCGTTTTATTGTCGAACAACAGGGGCAGAGCTTCTCCCACGTTAGTTGATGAAAAATCTCGCAAAGTTTTTGCTTTTTGTACTGCTTTTAAG
>JBLMXD010000175.1:0-3077 GCA_050257575.1 Alphaproteobacteria bacterium
ATGGCGAATGTCACCTGGCAATTCAACACGGTGGAGGAAAACGCGAAGAACGAGGCCACCCGCAAACAGCTTTATCTCGTTCGCGAAACCCTCGCAAAAAAGAATGTCTCCGTTCTTAACCAGATGCTCACGCTGCGGAATAAGATCGCCCTGCGACTCGGTTACAAATCGTGGGATGACTACCAGACAGAGGTCAAAATGGCCAAGACCGGCGTAAATGCGGAAAAGTACATCAACGATCTGGTCGCTGGCATCCAGCCAAAGTTCGACAGCGAAGTTGCGGAACTGCAAAAACTAAAAGCCGCCGATACGAACAATCCCAACGCCAAAATCATGGTGTGGGACTGGCGCTATTACAGCAACCAGCGAGACAAACAAAAATACGCGGTCGATAAGGAAGCGCTTCGCGCGTACTTCCCGTTCCAAAAAGTGCTCGACGGCATGTTTAACATTTACCAGAACATTTTTGGCCTGAAGTTCGAAAAAATCGCGGCGCCGTACAAGTGGGTTGACGATCTCCAGCTCTATCTGGTCACCGATTCGGCCACGGGCGAGCCGCTCGGAATGTTTTATCTCGATATGTTCCCGCGCGAAGGAAAATTCAATCACTTCGCGCAATTCGATATCATCAGCGGCAAACTCCTGCCGGATGGAAAATATCAACGACCGACGGTTGCATTGCTGTGTAATTTCCCGCCGCCGACCGGAGACGCTCCGTCGCTAATGACGCACCAGGACGTGGAAACGCTATTCCATGAATTCGGTCACGCTCTGCACTCGATTGTCACTCGCGCCAAGTACGGCCGCTTCGCAGGAACTCACGTTCCCGGGGATTTCGTTGAAGCCCCTTCCCAAATGCTTCAAAATTGGGTGTGGGACAAGAAGGTGCTCGACACCTTCGCTGCCGATTATCGGGATCCTTCAAAGAAGATTCCGGCAGATGTCGTTAAAAAACTGAATGACGCCAAGCTGGCTACCGCCGGTATGTATTATCGGCGCCAGTTCGCGTTCGCGTCGCTTGATCTCGCCCTGCACGACCCGCATCCGGAGGACATGCCATATGATTCCGTAGCAATATCAAATCCGATCCTCGAGAAAGTCTTTCTGCCGATAGATCCGAGCACAACGTTTGTATCGTACTTCGGGCATCTGAACGGTTACGATGCCGGGTATTACGGTTACGCCTGGGCGGATGCGATCGCCGCGGACATGGCGACGGTGTTTGAAAAAGCCAAAGACGGCTACCTCGATAAGCAAGCCGGCATGAAATTGCGCCACGAGATCTACGAGCCCGGCGATTCGCGCGATGTCAACGAGTCAATCGAGAAATTTCTCGGCCGCAAACAATCGATTGAGCCATTTCTGAAGAAAATCGGTATCGGCACGCAAGAGAAAACCGCGGGCACACAGGCGAAGAAGAAAGTGCCTGCGGGACCATCGCACGAAGGGAGATAGTTGTAGAGGCGCTTGTGCCAGGCGCCTGTCCACGACCGCCAATGGCATGCTTCATGTTTGACACAAACGTCACTACAACCTCTTCGTATGTGGTGAAGATGGCCCGATGGTTTGTTGCAGTTTTTCTCGCCACCGCAACGTCGATCATCGCAGCGGACGAATTGGCGTTGCGTTTGGAGCCGGCACTGAAAGCGATCACGCCGGATGGTTTGCTCGCTCACGTTAAGGTTCTTGCATCAGATGAATTCGAAGGGCGCGCCCCCGGGACGAAAGGGGAAGAACTTTCGGTCGAATACATTACCAGTCAGTTTGAACGGTTCGGATTGAAACCGGGAAATCCGAACGGGACTTATACGCAGGAAGTTCCGCTGGCCGGGATCAAGAGCGATCCCAGAATGTCATTCATCGCCGGCGAGAAAACGGCGGACCTTAAGTATCGTGACGATTTCGTCGCGTCCTCGGCGCGTCTCCAACCGGAAATCAAGATCGACGGTTCCGATGTGGTCTTTGTCGGGTACGGCGTTGTCGCACCGGAATATGGCTGGGACGATTACAAGGGTATCGATGTGCGCGGCAAAACGCTGCTGATGTTGATCGGGGACCCGCCGATACCTGATTCCAAAAATCCATCAAAGCTCGATGAGAAAATGTTCAAGGGAAAAGCGATGACGTACTACGGCCGGTGGACGTACAAATATGAGATAGCCGCGCAAAAAGGCGCGGCGGCTGCCGTGATAATTCACGAGACCGGACCGGCCGGCTATCCGTACTCAGTCGTTAAAACGAGCTGGGGAAAGGAAAATTACGAGATCGATTCGCCGAATAAGAACATGGATGCGGTGGAAGCGCGTTCGTGGATTACGCTCGATGCTGCAAAGAAATTGCTGGCTGACTGCGGTCAGGATTTCGACGCGCTGAAGAAGTCGGCAATCGGAAAAGAATTCCGGCCGGTGACGTTGAAAGCCAAAGCGAACATCGACATCAAACAGGAAGTGCGCTCGTTCAAGTCACATAACGTGATCGGCAAACTTGAGGGAAACGATCCGAAATTGCGGGACGAATACGTCATTTATAGCGCCCACTGGGACCATCTGGGACGCCATCCGGAATTGCAGGGCGATCAAATTTTCAATGGAGCTATCGACAATGCCTCCGGAGTAGCGTCACTCCTCCAATTAGCAGCGGCGTTCAAAAAACTAAATCCGCCGCCGAAACGTTCGGTCTTGTTCATCGCCACGACCGCTGAAGAAGCGGGACTGCTCGGCGCGAAATATTACGCGGAACATTCGCTGTATCCTCTGGAGAAAACGCTGGCCGACATCAATATCGACACGGTCAACCCGTGGGGAAAAACGCGGGACATCGAGGACCTGAGCGATAACAATTCGACACTTGACGATCTGCTCGCGGCGGACGCGAAACATAATGGGCGAATGATGACGCCCAACAGTGAGCCTGAAAAAGGCAGTTTTTACCGCGCCGATCATTTCGAATTCTCGAAGCGCGGCGTGCCGGCGCTTTATACCGGCCGCGGCACAGATTTCATCGGTAAACCGGCGGGGTTCGGCCGGCAAAAGAAAGACGATTACACCGCGCACCATTATCATCAGGTGTCGGACGAA
>JBLMXD010000176.1:0-4546 GCA_050257575.1 Alphaproteobacteria bacterium
TGAAAATGATGAGCCAGTAGAGCCTG
Source organism: Alphaproteobacteria bacterium (assembly GCA_050257575.1). Classification (GTDB taxonomy): domain Bacteria; phylum Verrucomicrobiota; class Verrucomicrobiia; order Chthoniobacterales; family UBA10450; genus Udaeobacter. The sequence goes on from JBLMXD010000176.1 coordinate 27, forward strand.
GACTCGAGGATCGTCCAGCCCGCCATCAGTAATCTTCATTCGCGCTGCGCGCCATGTACTATCAAGACTGCGGGAAGCCCTTTGCAACGATCAGTTACCTCGGGTCGACTTCAGTCGCAGCGGAAGATTCCAGAATGACAGTCCGCGGGGTACTCAATCGTTCCCTCTACTATGTTCGGTTCTTCATCGAACGCGACAACTCGTCCCTGATGAGATTCGATGGTCGAAATAACCCTTGCCACATATTGATCGAGCAGGCCGCGGTCTCGATCTTGCCTTGTGCGATCACATAGAGGGACATTCGCCTCTCGTTCCGTGTGCGGTTGCATCATCCTTCGCTTCCCAATGAAGATTGGGCGAAGAATCTGGTCAATTCGGATCGCGACTTACGTCAACGCGATGCACTGGAAAGAGCTGACGACGTCGTCCGGACCTTTCTCGGCGAAGAAGCTCTCATAGTAACCGGGGCCCAGGTCCCAGTGTGGCCCTTTGTAATAATCATCGCGATAAAAGCGCCACACCCCGCTGATTACGATTACGCAGCTCATGCGATCGTTCCAGTAATCGCCGACGTAGTGGAAACTCAAGTTGGTACGCGCGTAGGAACCTTTAAAACCAACGTGATCGTAAAGGACCAGTTCGGGCAGCCGAACAATTTCCTTGCTCGGTTCAACGTTGACCTTGCCGGCCCCGGATGAGTGATAGCTCAACGGACCCAGGCTCCATTTCATGTCAATGACGCACCCGTTATCGGGTGATAATTCGATTTTAGATAGTCGTGGCATAAGCGTGCAGGGCGATGGTTTTCAGTAACTTGATCAGATGAAATCTGCTCTGTCGAGTACAGAGATTTTAGAACCGATTTTGAGAAAACCTGCCGACATTTCACGCGCGGCTGCAAAGTCGGGTGTCCTCAGCGTAGTCGGGTATCCGGCGAACTGGAGCCGTTTCCGCTGAGGACAGCGGACAGTACAGCCCAGCCAGCGCGACCGGACAATCTAACCCGGACGAAAGGTCGAGCGTTATTGGGTTTTTGCCCAGCCGATTACGCCACACGCGACCCGGGCACCCGCATCACCGGATGGCTGCGACTTCAGATCGTCGGCTTTTGCGTGCACGATCACCGCACGGCCAATCACCGATGTTTGGTCGTTTGAAAGCGACATGTGGTGGTCCACATAATCAAGTTTCGCGTTGCCGGACGCGTCTGCTTCCACGTTTCCCATATCGCCTTCATGGCGTTCGGCTGCTTCCGGACCAGCGTGCGGTTTGTGACTGGGATTGAAATGGCCGCCGGCAGAACTGCCATCGACAGCGCTGCAATCGCCGAATTCGTGGACGTGAAACCCGTGTTTTCCGGGTGTGAGGCCGGCGATCTCCGCGCGGACCTGCACGCCATCAGCAACCGGCGTGAACGTAACCGTGCCGCTCACTTTATTTCCCGCAGTGGGATGAAGGACCGCAATACCTTTTGATGACGCCGATTTCTCACCAGGTGTTTGCGCGTACACAATTGAACCTGCCAAGAGAAGAACCGTCAGGCCGATGAAAGAGACTCGAAGGAAATTCATATTAACACCTCTATTTCGCATTTGCCGCCGAGTCCAGACGCATCCGGCCGATTAGTCCGGCATCGTCGACGCGGTTACCGCTGCGTTGTGGAAATTTTTCTGGTCTTGGACAAACCGGAAAGCTAGACCTTTTCGTTGTCCGGGGGGCAGGAGCAGTTGTTCATGGAAACGCCTGGTGTCACCGCAGCCGCCAATTCAACCATCGCCGAAACCCTGGCGAAACTCGGAGTTGATCCCAAGGCCGGTTTAACTGACGCCGACGTCCAAAAGCGTCTGAAAAAATACGGGCCAATTCGCCGCAAATATCATCAGGCGGTCGAGGAGAAGAAAGCAGGCAAGGAAGAGAAAAGGTAGCATTGGTCGAAGCCACTCCATCCCAACGCCTGGCATTGCTGTTAGACCGGTCGCCACTGAGCGGTCTCCAGCGATGGCTCTGGGTGCTCTCTACCGGTGGAACGTTGCTTGATGGCTTCGCTATTTTCGCGCTTGGCGTGGCGATGCCTTTCATCATCGCTCAGTTTCATATTACGCCAGATGTCGTCGGTTTCATCGGTGCGGCCCTTGTTTTCGGCGCGGTGTTAGGCGCAGGGATCGGCGGACCTGTGGCGGATCGCCTTGGTCGCCGGAGTTTGATGCTCACCGATATGATAATTACTGCCGCGGGCGCCGCGACCAGCGGGCTCGCGACCGGACCGGCAATGCTCTTTGTTGGCCAACTGCTTGTCGGGGTGGGCATCGGCATCGATTTCCCCGTTAGCAGCAGCTATCTGTCAGAAGTAGTGCCCAAGCGCAGCCGCGCACGAATGATGGTCGCCACGATTGCTTGTCAGTCGGTCGGCATGTTACTCGCAGCAGCGATTACTTTGTTCCTGTTGAAAAACGTCGGGGGGGCACAGAACTGGCGGTTTTTCCTGGGAGCTGGAGGCGCCATCGCCCTTCTCTTTTTTCTGCTACGTTTATCCCAACCGGATAGCCCGCATTGGCTGATGACTCGCGGTAGACTTGCCGAAGCAGCAGAGGCTTTCGTCCGGATCATGCCCCGGCAGCGGAAGGAAGTGTTGCAACTTACAAGCAACGCTGGAAGAAAGAGCTTCACAGAGCACTCGGAGCAACCGAGAGCACCCGGTGTCGCGGTACTATTTTCACGCCCTTATCGTGCCCGGACAGTATTGGTAGCAATTCCATGGTTCTTGATGGATGTAGCTACATACGGCGTGGGGCTATTCACGCCAATTATCCTCGGCGCGATCAGCGTCGCCAGCGATCCAGGCAGCATCATCTCCAGTGACTTTGCCAATACCAGGGGAACCGCAGCAATCGACCTGTTTCTTTTCTTTGGCTTTCTTCTCGGAATCTGGGCAGTCTCACGATTCGGCCGCATACGCATGCAAGCGATTGGTTTTGCAGGCATGACTCTCGGCATGCTAATACTAATTAGTGCGGTTCATTTATCGAATTCCGGGCTGCATATTCCGCTGGTGTTCGCAGGATTCATCCTGTTCAACCTGTTGATGAACGCCGGGCCGAACGCCACTACGTTCACCCTGGCACCAATCCTTTTTCCGACGCAATTGCGTGGCACCGCCAGTGGCTTTGCAGCGGGGTTCGCGAAGATCGGTGCGACTCTTGGGGTCTTCGTTCTGCCAATTTTAAAAGGCCAATTCGGCGTTTCAGCAGTTCTGGGAATGGTGGCAGCAGTCACCGTTCTGGGTCTGGTGGTGACTATAATCTTCGGACGCGAGGACAAGGAATAACCCGCTCCCCGGAAGAGTAGAGATGCGGCCGGAAAGTGATACTTTTTCTATCAGAGGCGATTATGGAAATACCGAAACGACTGATCGATTGTTTAAATGAAAACAAAGTACAGTACGAGGTCTTGCGCCACGCTGAGGCGGTAACTGCCCAACGGATCGCGGAGGCCGAGCACATCAAAGGGCGGCATCAGGCGAAAGTGGTCATGGTAAAGTCCGGGAATCAACATTTAATGATGGTGCTGCCCGCGGATCATCGGATCGATTTGGAAAAGGTCGAGAAAGCAACTGGCAAAGCTGTTTCGCTTGATCAGGAAAGCGATTTCAAGTCGCTCTTCCCGGAGTCTGTGACCGGGGCGATGCCGCCGTTTGGAAATCTCTACGGCCTAACGACCTATGTAGACAAACATCTGGCCGAACAGGACTACATCGTATTCGAGGCAGGCACGCACACGGATGCGATCAAAATGAGTTATCGCGATTACGCGAAAATCGTGCAGCCGAAGGTGGAAGATCTTGCCATCAAGCTTCAGCCGATGAAAGGGGTGTGATTTCCTACGGACGCTCGTGCAGCGCGATCTGCAAAAACAACACAAGGGGTGAACGGAGCTTTGCGACGCCTAACGAGCGATCCCGAACGTGGTTGCGCAGCGCGGGCTTGCAAAGCTCGCCTTTCGATTTGCGTTTTCTGGCTCGCCTGCGCGTTGGCTCCGGCAAGCCTTGCAGCCGACAAGGTTGGCTTTATCAACGTGGACGGAGCGATCGGGCCGGCGACAGCCAGTTACATTTCACGAAGCATCGACGAAGCCAGGGCGCAAAGCATGCAGTGCCTGGTGATTCAACTCAATACGCCGGGCGGTCTGCTCGATTCTACGCAGAAAATCGTGCAAAGCTTTCTCGGCTCACCGATCCCTGTCGTGGTTTACGTCGCGCCAACCGGTGCGACCGCGACCAGCGCGGGGTGTTTCATTACGGTTGCGGCTAGTGTCGCGGCCATGGCCCCAGCGACGACGATCGGGGCAGCGCACCCGGTTTCCATTGGAGGTTTCCCAAGCGGCGGCGAAGAAAAGACGGACGAAACGATGAAGCAGAAGCTCGAGAATTTTTCCGTCAGCTACATGGAGACCATCGCGGGAAAACGCCAGCGTAACGTTGAATGGGCCAAGTCCGCGGTGAAGGAAAGCGCTTCGATCACGGC
>JBLMXD010000177.1:0-3091 GCA_050257575.1 Alphaproteobacteria bacterium
GTTTTATCCACATGATTTGCCAGAGTCCCGCTGGCTCGAATTTTACGCCAATTATTTTCCGGTTGTTGAAGTGGATTCGACGTTCCACGCCGTACCGACGGAGAACACCGTTCGTAGATGGGCCGAAGCGACTCCGGCCGGTTTTCGGTTTGCCTGCAAACTTCCCCGCCAGATCACCCACATCTGCCGCCTGCGCGACTGTGCAGCGGAGCTGGATTCGTTTCTACGCGCCATGGAACTCCTCGGGCAGAAGCTTCAGGTGATATTGATTCAGCTTCCCCCTTCTCTAACGCCTTCGGACGGTAAGCACGCGCTGCGGAAATTTCTGGTACAGCTGCCACGCGAGTTCCGCTTTGCGATCGAATTTCGCCACGCCGGCTGGCATCGGCCGCGGTTCATCCGCCTCCTGGAAAAGTACCGCGTCTGCCGGGTATGGGCCGATACCACTCCCCTCAACGAACGGAATCTTGCGCCTTTTGAATTTCTGCCATGCACCACAGATTTTCTCTACGTGCGCCTGCTGGGCGATTACGCAACAAAATACGATGCAAATGGGGGCCACATACATCGTTACGAAAAATTACTTTGGAAACGCGAAGCTGCGTTGGAAAGCTGGTCGCTGAAGATTAGGCGGCATCTTCCAGACGTGCGCAGTATCTCGGCGTTTGCCGGAAATCATTTCGAAGGCTTCGCGCCCGAGACGTGCCAGCGTCTCGCTCAACGTTTGGGTTTTGCTTTGCCGCTGCCGGCGGAAACCGAACAGGCGTTTTCCTCCGAGAGGCGATCCCAGCTCGATTTACAGTTGTAGCGGTCGCGCGACACGCTTGTGCCTTTCAAAAATACAGATCTCACGAACGCCCAGATCAGCGATCTTGTCCGCAAGTCTGGGAAAACTTTCACCGAGTTGCACATGTGAGTGCGCGTCTGAAGCCGTGGTAAATGCAATTCCCTTTCCCATCGCCAGCTCAATGATCGGGTCCCCGGGATAAAGTTCATTCACGGGCTTGCGCCAGCCGGCAGTTGAAAGCTCAATCGCCAGATCCCGCGCTCGAATGAAATCAAGCGTTTCATTGACCAAACCGGCGATATCTGCGGTCGGCCGATGCCCATGGATTTTGATGAGATCCAGATGCGCAAGACAATCGACCAGTCCGGTGTTGGCGATGTCGCGGACACGGCGAAAGTAATCCGTGTAAATTGCGTTGATGTCCCGGTCTGCGAATTGCGTCGCGCCATCCGGCACGCTGTCAAACATCTGATCCGTGCGATCCAGGAAATGCACCGAGCCCAGGACAAAATCGAGCTTGTCCCAATGTTTTTCGATCCAGTTGCGTCCGGCTGCCGAATGGACCGGATCGTTGTCCAGTTCGATGCCAATACGGAATTGCAAATCGGGATTCTTTTCCCGCAAACGATCGACTTCACCAAAATCGATTCCGACGTGGTAACGATCGTGATCCGTGAAAGCGATATCTTGCAGTCCTAATCTGCGGGCCGACTTTGCCCAGGGCTCGAGCAACGCTTGCGTATAGCGTTGTACCCGGTGCCCCTGCGGATGGGTGTGGTAATCGGAGAAGATAATTGGAGCGTTAAATCCGTTGCTGTGTTTCAGATGCTTCAAAAGACATCATTTTTGCTCAAGGCACGGCGAGGAATTTTTGCCGAATTCGCAACTCCAGGTACTGAGGAAAGAAAACTTCGGCCATAAATACCTTGTTCGGTGTGAGCTCGCGCGTCGAAATCGTTTCGTTGTACTCGATCCGCTCGGAGGGGTTAATCAGGATTGTCGCTGGCTTTTCAACGAAGGCGTGATTCTCAGACCACTTTGTCAAAACATCGCCTGCGGAGTTCTTCAGATAGATTTCGATGCGTTGACTGTTGGGAAAATCGAGTGCGACCGGACGCTTGGAGAGGTTTGCCAGGGTCACTTTCACGGCCAACTGGCGAACCTCGGACAGCTTCACAGTTTGCGGCGTAATCTGCAGATCCAGAGAAAGTCCACGCAAGCGCGCGTCCTTGTATTGCGGAACTATGTTGGGCGAAAACGGATGTAAAATGCGATTCAACCACCCTCGTTTCCGCACCGGTGGCGCCGTGGGCGTAACGTCCTGGCCGAAAAGAGGCTCAGCGACAAAGATTACCAGAACGAGCAAGATAATGCGGCGATTCATGAGAGCCCTAAACGGCGCGGGAACTTTTCTGAGTTGCAAAATGCGTGTCAAACCCTTTATGAACTCGCAAATGCTTTCGGAGTCAACGGGCAGGAAGGCTGTATCTGTGCTGGCACTAGGCCTGCTTTTTGTACTTACGGATGGATTCGGCAAACCGCGGCACTGCACCTTTCGTGTGCACGTCCAGGCGAACAGTCACGATACGGACACATTCTCTATGCCTACAGGTGCGACATCTTCCGGAAAAGACATTGCCATCGAGAAGATGGCCTGGATTACGGAGCACGACGTCGTGGGGTTTTCGCCGTACCCGTCCCAGGACGGATCATATGGGGCTTTGTTTCAACTGGACGGCCACGGCCGCGTGGTGCTTGACACTTTAAGTGTTGAGAACCGGGGTCGCTTCCTTTTCGTATTCGTCAACGGCCGGCTAGTCACTGCACTTCAAGTCGACAAGCGTGTGTCGGACGGCAAGATTTATATTCCTTCCGGGCTCTCAGCTGCCGACATCGACGTAATGAAGAAAGAATGGCGGTTGATCGGGCAAGGTAAACGCTAACTGATTCCGAATCGTCGATGCGATCTTTGTTTGCCACGATTGTTTTGATTACTCTCTTGTGTGCTTCGAGCACGAGCCAGGCAGCGCAAAATCGCCCCCTCGAATTGGTTCTTCCGACAGACAATGACGCACTCTTTTCCGGGGACGGCCCCGCGTTTTACCAACACATCGACCGCGATTTCAATGGCGTGAAATCGACCCCGTGGGAGGGTGGCCAGTACGGATTTGTGCGTGATCCCAAAGGCACCAGCGGCGGCCTCGTTTACACTCGCTTTCACGAAGGAATCGATATTCGCCCGGTGCACCGCGATGCAAACGGCGAACCGCTCGACGAAGTGCGCGCCATCGCCGATGGCAGGGT
>JBLMXD010000178.1:0-7700 GCA_050257575.1 Alphaproteobacteria bacterium
CTACAGTCAGAAGATGATTACCGTATTCCCGACGCTCACCAGATCCTTCACCCGCGCGGCGTCCCAGTTGGCCAGACGAATACAGCCGTGGCTTGCGGCGCGACCAATGGTCTCAGGATTATTCGTGCCGTGAATACCGATGCCAGGCTTGTTCAATCCCATCCATAGAACCCCGACGAGATTGTTCGGGCCTGGCGGCAGATTGTAAAAATTTTCGGTGCGCACACCGTGATTGAGCATGCCTTCGTCGTAGCGGAACCACGGCCAAATCGTTGCGCCGAGAATTTTCCAGGTGCCTACGGGCGCCGGAAGCGTTTTAGATCCGGGCGTGATTGGAAAAACACAAATCAATTGGTCGCCATCGAACACCTCGAGCAGATGTTCGTGTGTATCGACAAAGATTTTGCGCGCGGCAAATGCGGGGTTCGCGGGAATTTTGCCCTCGGTGAATTTCTCCACTTCAAATGGCAAGACATTCGGCACCTTGAGCGTGTCGCCGACCTGCAGGTGTTCCCAATCTTTGCCCGGGTTGAGTTTCTGGATATAGGCCTCGGCAGAATGAAAACGCTCAGCGACATATTCGAGCAGAGATGTGTAAGGCATCCACTTTAGTTTCGCCTGCTCGGCATGGCTGCCAGGCACATCGCCGATCCGTTTCAGGTCTTCCTCCGTGATCGTATACGTGGTGTAGGTTTCCGGTACCTGGTCCAGCATCCATTGGTCAACCGCGCCGGTCTTCGGCATCGCGTGTGCATGCTTGTACGACACAAGCGCTTTGCGGAAGAATTCGCCCATTTTCCCATCAATCTTTCCTGGCCCGAAATCATTGTTATCCAGAAAAATTTGCAATCGCGTAGCCGTTTCTTCGTCGTAGTTGGGCAATGCAACAGGATAAACTTTCGGTGGCGGTGTGATTGTGGGTGTCGGCGTCTCCTGTGAATGCGCAAGGGCAGCCGTCAAAACAGATGCGACGATTAGAAAAACGAATTTCATCGGTCGAAAGTTATGCGCTGCGAATCGCGTCAGAGCAAATGCGAGTCGTGCTGTAGCGTGCGCTGTCATCAGCGCATCAATGACTGTGCTGCGTGAACGTGGAAATTCCGCTGAGGACTGCGGACGCTACAGCTCCGTTTGTAACGCCACAGTGGCTTCGGCAGGCAATATCCATTGCGCTGGAGTCGGGGCGACAACCGTGTCTGCTCCACCGTAACGCCGAGAATCGCTCGTCCAAAGTTTCTTCCATTTGGCACCGGACGGCGGAGTGAGCAAAGGCTCTGAAGCAGGATGTAAGACCTGACGTTCTCCAAAGTTTACCAACAGGAGTCGATCGTCGTTTCGGTCAGAAAAATACCGGAGGACAAAGCTTGCAGGTCCGAATACGGCGCCGTCGATTCCGCCGGAACTTTGTTGTCGAAAGCGGGAGTCTTCGCGGCGCAATCTCATCAAATCGATATGCAGATCGTATAGCTGCCGATTCTTGTCGCGCTGTGTGAAATCGAGTTTGCATTGCAGGAAGGCCCCTGGAGAATCCGGCGCCGGCAGTCGTTTCAATGCCTCGCCTGTGGTTACTGATAGAAACGGGGCCAGCAATTCAGCGCGACCCTTGCGAGTGGCGTCGCGCACAGAGGCATCGCCTACATCTGCAAAGTATAGAAAAGGACTTGATGCGCCGAATTCCTCCCCCTGAAACAGTAACGGCGTCCACGGTCCCAGCAACAGAAGGGCCGTCATGGCACGATAACACCCAGGGGAAGTTTCAAAACGGGGCCGGTCGCCCGGACCGGTATTTGCGATCTGATCATGATTCTCGATGAAACAAACGAACGCATGCGCGGGAATGCCAAAGCTTGGAGTCCCGCGCAACGCCCCTCGCCACGAAAGCGCCTGTCCCTGATACAGAAAGCCGTGCTTCGCTGCGGAAATCAGTTCCTGTGGCTTACCGGTGTAGTCGTTGAAATACCCAACGTTTCTCCCGGTCAATGCAACGATAGCGCTGTGATGGAAATCGTCATTCCACATCGCATCCAAAGCGTCGCCGCCCTCCTTTTGGGGCCGCGTCATCTTTGATTCCTGCAAATCGTTTTCTGCAACGAGAATAATCGAACGCGTGCCTGCCGCCTCGCGCGCCGCGTGTCCGACAGCGCTAATGATGTATTCCGCAGATTTGTCACCAATGGCGTGTGTGGCATCGAAACGGAAGCCATCGAAATGAAATTCCTCGATCCAATAGCGTCCGTTCGTGACGAAGAATTCTCGGACTGGCCCCGAGTTCGGTCCATCGAAATTGATCACGTCGCCCCATTCATGACCTTTTCCGTGGACCAGATAATCGTCGGAAAACATTCCCAGGTAGTTTCCGTCCGGGCCGAAGTGGTTGTAAACAACGTCGAGGATTACGCCAAGACCTAACGAGTGAGCGCGGTCGACAAACAGGCGTAGGTCGTCAGGCGTTCCATACAAGTGTGACGGTGCAAACAGATTAACGCCATCGTAGCCCCAACCAAATCTCCCCGGGAATTCTGCAACGGGCATCATCTCGACAACAGTGATTCCTATGCGAGCCAGCTCGCTCAACTGTTCGGTGGCGGCGCGCCACGTCCCCTCTTGAGTGAACGTTCCGATGTGCATTTCGTAAATGATCTGGCCTTTCAACTTCAGCCCGGGCCATTGCATGTCGCTCCACGCAAATCTTGTTGGATCGATAATGCGTGAGGGACCGTGCGGTCCATCGGGTTGAAAACGTGACGCCGGATCGGGATAAAAATTCTGGCTGCCGTTCAATCGGTATTGATAGCGAGCGCCGGCGCGTGCGTTGACAGCACCGGAAAAATAGCCTCCTGGCTCGGCGAATAGGGGAGAGAATTTCGTCTTCCCGTCTGCCGGGTCTTGCAAGACGACGTCTATTTCACGCGCCCTGGGAGCCCAAACACGAAAATGAGTCTGGTCTTCACCGATCAACTCTGCGCCAATAGGGTAACGACGTTTTGCTTGCGACATCAGGAAGTAACATGGCGCTGAAACCTCGCTAAACAACGACGCGGTCGTGGCAAACTAGCGCATCGAGCGTCTCACGGAGACGCGGCTTACAAGAGTCTTGCTTCCCGGTGACGGAATGTTTGAAATGCAGCGCATGAATGGAGACGGATCGAAAATCGAAATCTTGAGGCCGTTCGATCAAGCCTTCAACCTGATGAAAAAGATCCTCTTTCAGCCATTCGATTTTAAGAAATGGCTTGTGATCGGTTTTGCAGCCTGGCTGGCGAACCTCGGTAGCGCCGGCGGGAGTGGATTTAACTACCCTGACAAAGGGCATGAAGACGCGGGAAAGTTAGGGGAAGCGATAGGTCAAATTCCGCAGCCAATTCTTATCACAGGCATTTGTATTTTGATTTGTTTGGTCATCCTGTTGGTTGTCCTGTTTGCCTGGCTCCGGGCGCGCGGCCGGTTCGTTTTTGTGGACAGCATCGTTCGCAATCGTGCCGCGATTGTCGAACCGTGGAAAGAATTTCGCGTAGAAGGAAACAGCTTCTTTCTGTTCTCACTCCTCGTTGTGCTGATGTTCGTCCTGATCCTTGGCATTGCGAGTCTCGGACTCATTGTGCCGTTTATTCCGCGAGGCGATCAGGCAGAGCCGGGGCCCGGTTTTTGGATCGGACTTTCGGTTTTTGTGTTTGTTGCAATCTGTCTGGTTTTTGTTTGGGGGCTACTCTCGCAATTGATGGTACCCATCATGTATCGGCAACGGTGTCGCGCACGCCTCGCGTTTATTCAAGTGATGGATTTAGTTTCCTCTCATCCCGGGGTCGTCCTTCTATACGTGTTGTTTGTTCTGGTGTTGGCCATTGCAGTGGTGGTGATCAGTTGCGTAGTCGTATGCGCAACCTGTTGCATTGCCGCGATTCCATATGTCGGCTCGGTCATACTTTTGCCGATCTCCGTGACGCTTGGCGCGTTTTTGCTTTTGTTTCTGCGGCAGTTCGGTTCGGATTATGATGTCTGGGCAGGTTCCATCCCGCCGGAATTCTTGCCAGTGCTAATGCCGCCACCTTCCTCTCCGCAAACTGGAGCTGGATGACCTAACGAGAGCAATACTTACAGCTTTAAAAAAGTTCGACGGATGGCGAACTTTCAGGTAAAAGAGATCATGAAAAAGCCACTCATTCTCTGTTGTGCGGCACTGCTTGCAAGCGCTTCCATTTGCTTTGTGCAGGCAAAGCCGGAAAAGGCAGGCAAACCCGGCGCCGACGAATCGACCATCACCGCCTTGGAAAAGTCCGCCTGGGAGGCGTACAAGAATAAACAGGCTGACGCTTTCAAGGCACTCATGTCCACCGATTATTACGGCGTGTATGCTGAAGGAGTAAAAAATCTGGATGCCGAGGTTGCCGATATGGCAAAGAGCGAGCTGCGCGAGTATTCATTCGCAGACGTGAAAGTGGTCTTCCCCCGTCCCAAAGTCGCTGTCGTAACGTACAAGGCGACGGTACAGGCAACTGCGGATGGCAAAGATATTTCCGGCACGTATAACAGCGGAAGCATTTGGGTCGAAAAAGGCAAGAAATGGGTGGGCATCTTTCACTCTGAGAGTAAGACGCAGTAGATTCGAAGAGTTGCCAACAGCGAACGACCGCAGAAAGATCGCCCCAAAGCTCAGTGAGCAACCGATGTAGCAACCAGCGATCGGTTTGTGGTATAAACAGGGGATGAACTGGGATGCGATCAGCGCGATTTCACAGTTGGTCGGCTCGCTTGCTGTCGTTTTGTCGGTCCTGTATCTGGCTGTGCAGGTGCATCAAAGCACCCGTGTAGCCAGGCTTGCGACGCAGGACGCTGCTGCAACCGCTCTGCGCGACGTGACCAAACCGCTGATGGAAAATGCGGAACTGGAACGGATCTGGCGAATCGGGTTGGAAGACGTCGGCGCTTTGTCAGTTGAAGAACGAGCGCGTTTTTTCCATGCCAGTTATCAATTCTTAAAGGCCTTCGAGACCATTCATTTTCATTACGTGTATGGACTGATGGACCGGGAACTCTGGGAAGGCTGGCACGGACTTCTCCGGCATTACGTCGTCGCACCCGGGATGGCTCATTACTGGAAAGTTCGCCCGGAAGTCTTCTCCGAACGTTTTCGAACCTTTGTCAATTCACTCGAGCCCCCTGCCCAGCAGCGCACGGTCGGCACTCTCTTCACTGAGGGAGAGAAATAAATGGTAATGTGAAAGCGATGCGCACCCGCATCGCTTTCAGCGCACCCGCAGACCGCTACTTACAGGGTCCGGGAACGGGGATCACCAATTTTCCATCCTTCTCGGCGACAAAGCTCTCGCTCTTGCTGGATGAACTGCCGCTCCCGTCCTTTTTCTCAACCTTGATAACGAGCTTCTTGGTCGGCTTCAGGGGCAGACAAACTTTACCGCCGCCGGGGGAGTCCATTGGTGTCGACACTTTTTTCGCGTCCTCGGGCGTTAGAGCGACGAGTTCGATCGAGGCGATCTTCTCTCCTGCTTCGCCTGTTTGCATCATCTTGTAAAACTCAAGAATCTCGGGGTCGGCGCCTTGCGTGTAGAGAAAGGATTCCAACGTCTTGGTGTCCTTGCCTTCGAATGCTTTTTTGTATTGATCGGTGAATGCTTTTTCCTGCGCCGGTGTTGCTGCCAAAACTGTCATCATGGCGCTGAACAGGACTACGCCACCTACTGATAAGAATTTTATTGAGGTTTTCATGGCCGCCACGGTAGTCGGCTGGTTTTCGGCAAGGCAAGCCAAATCGAAAAAGAAAAATCGTTGCTGAGTCGCATTTCGCGGGCTATTCCACACTCTCTGAAATGGACAGACTAAGGGGCTGAAAACGCTGCATTTTTGGGATGAACATCCACGAACATCAAGCCAAAGAGTTATTGCAAAAATTCGATGTCGCTACGACTCGCGGCAGGGTCGCGACGACGCTCGATGAGGCCGAGCAGGTCGCACGAGAATTGGGCGATATCGACGTCGTTGTTAAGGCGCAGATCCATGCGGGCGGCCGCGGCAAAGGGACCTTTAAGAACGGATTCAAGGGTGGTGTTCATGTTCGTAAAACACCCAAGGAGGTTCGCGAGGCTGCGGCGAAAATGCTTGGCGAAATTCTGGTAACACATCAGACCGGTTCGACGGGTCGTCAGGTGAACAAAGTGCTTGTTGCTGAATCGGCCGATATCGCGCGCGAAATTTATTTTGCCGTCCTGCTGGATCGCGCCACTGCTGCCCCGTTGATCGTGGCCAGCACGGAAGGGGGAGTGGAAATTGAAGCCGTAGCGGCGAAATCGCCTGACAAAATTATTCGGGAAGCGATTGATCCGTTAGCCGGGTTTCAGCCTTATCAGGCGCGTAAACTGGCGAAACAACTCAGCTTCGAATCATCGCAGTTGAAGAACGCGTCAAAACTATTCGACGGCCTTTACCGCACCTTCGTCGCGTTCGACTGCTCGATGGTCGAGGTCAACCCACTGGTTGTTACGAAGAAGGGAGAAGTCCTCGCGCTCGATGCCAAATTCAATTTTGACGATAACGCCCTCTACCGCCATCCGGAGATCGCGGCAATGCGCGATGTTGCTGAAGAAGATCCGCGCGAGGTCGAAGCTTCAAAACACGGACTGAATTACATCGGTTTGGATGGGAACATTGCTTGCCTTGTGAACGGCGCCGGACTGGCAATGGCTACCATGGATATCATCAAATTTTATGGCGGCGAACCGGCCAACTTTCTCGATGTCGGCGGCAGCGCAACGGAAGAGCAGGTGACCGAAGCGTTTAAGATCCTGATCGCCGACAAGCATGTGAAAGCGATTCTGGTCAATATCTTCGGCGGGATAATGAGATGTGACGTCATTGCGCAAGGCATTATCAACGCAGCGAGAACGCTGAAACCCTCAGTGCCGCTCATCGTTCGTCTCGAGGGAACGAACGTAGAACGAGGGAAGGAGTTGTTGAAGCAAAGCGGCCTTGCACTTATTGCAGCTGACGACCTTGCCGATGCCGCCCAAAAAGTCGTCGCGGCTACGAAAGGGAAGCGAGCATGAGGGCTGCGACCGTATTGCTTGCTCTTGCGGTGTCGGTTTTCGCGGAAGATCTACCGCGCAAAACGAAAGCATCGCGCGAGAGCTATGAGAATGTCGACGTGATCTACGATTCCGTGGTGGCGCCCGACGGCAAACGTTTGCGCAGCATCATCACCAAGCCGCGTGACGCGAAAGGAAAGTTGCCGGTTATTTTTCTGGCTGGTTGGCTCAGTTGCGACTCTGTTGAAGCCCCCGTGGACACGAAAGATGCAACCGGGATGATTTTGCGGGGTCTGGCGCAAATACCGGGGTTCTGCCTGTTCAAGATCGACAAACCAGGTTGCGGCGACAGCGAAGGCGATTGTTCGCAAACAGATTTCGACACAGAGCTTGCCGCCTATCGTGCGGCATTTCGCGCGCTAAAAAATTACGACTTCATTGATTCAGGGAGGGTGTACATCTTCGGTAGCAGCAACGGTGGCGGCTTCGCGCCGCTGGTTCCCGAAACCGCGGCTGAACAGGCGCAGGTGCGCGGTTACATTACCATGGGCGGCTGGGTCAAGACGTGGTTTGAGCACATGCTCGACATCGAGCGGCGACGCTTTGCCCTGATGAAAAAATCGCCCGGGGAAGTAACAGACCGAATAAAGGCTGCCACCACGC
>JBLMXD010000179.1:0-5505 GCA_050257575.1 Alphaproteobacteria bacterium
TCGAGGCCATGGCGCGCGAGTTTCGCGCGGGCGTTCCTGTCGTGCTCATCCTGAGTCATCTCGGAACGTGGGAAATATTTGCGCAATTGATGCCGAAGTTCGTCGGGTTCGTGCGAAATGCGAGCGTTTATCAGGGACTCGGAAACCGTTTCATTGACGAACATGTGCGTCGAACACGCAGCCAGACTGGTCTGGAGTTGTTTGATCGCCACGCCGGATTCGACCCGGTGATCGAGTTGCTGCGTTCGGGTGGAGGCGTCGGTGTTTTGTCCGATCAGCATGCGGGCGATCACGGAATTTGGACACCTTTTTTTGGAAGACTGGCGTCAACTTCGCCGTTGCCGGCTCTGCTTGCCAGGCGCACTCGTGCGGCGGTCATCGCGGCCGCGGTTTATACCACCGGCCGGGCCCGGTGGCGCATGGTGTTTACTGAGCGCTTCGACCAGACTGGCGCTTCCGTGGCGGTGCTGACATCGAAAATAAATGGGATGATCGAGCAGCAAATTCGCCGTGCACCGGAAGACTGGTTCTGGGTGCACAATCGTTGGAAAACGCCCGACCCGAATTTTCTACTCGGCCATTACAAACGCGGCGTTTATCTACCGCCCGGATTCTCGGCGCGCGATCTAAAGCCATTTCGAATTCTCATCCGTTCAAGCAACTGGCTGGGCGACGCCGTCATGAGTGTGCCCGCGGTGCGGGCGATCAAGAACGGGCGCTCGGACGCCCATGTCACAATGGCTACGCCGGCGAAAATCGCGCCGATGTGGAAGCTCATTCCGGAAGTCGATGCAATCATTCCCTTGCCAGATGCTTCCCTTCTTTCGGTTGTCAGGCTGTTCAGGCAGGGAATGCCTTTCGACGTCGCGATCCTTTTCCCCAATTCGTTACGCGTCGCGCTTGAATCCAGGTTGAGCGGAATTCCGCGCAGAGTGGGTTATCGCGGCCATTTGCGGAGTTGGCTCCTAAACCAAATCGTGCGCGAACCACGAAAGCCAGGACCGCCCGAACATCATTCGCTCCGTTTTCTTCGGATCGCCGACAAATGCGGCGCAGAAACATCGAAGATCGAACATCGAACGTCGAACATCAGAGTTCCGAGCCGAACATCAAACATCAAACATCAAACATTCATCGGTCTTTGCCCCGGTGCTGAATACGGTCCGGCCAAACGGTGGCTTCCCGAGCGGTTCGCCGAGGCGGCGGCAAAGGTCAGCGCGCAATCATCGGTACAATGGATCCTGTTCGGCACGAAGAATGACGAGACGGTAGGCCAACAGATTGCGGCTGCGATTGGCGATCAGTGTATCAACCGGATCGGCCAGACCACGCTGGATCAGCTCATCGATGAACTGCAGCAGTGTCATCTGCTGCTTACCAACGACACGGGCACGATGCATCTGGCTTCCTTACTGAGCGTGCCAGTGATCGCCGTCTTCGGCTCAACCGAGCCGCGCCTGACCGGGCCGCTCGGTAACGAACACATTATCTTGCGACATCACGTGGAATGCAGTCCCTGTTTTCTCCGCCAATGTCCGATTGATTTCCGCTGCATGAAAGCGGTCACCGCGGTGGATGTCGCCGATGCCGTTGCGTCAATGCTCGCGAATCGGAGCAACGGCGCCTAGCGATCCGCCGTTTCGCTTCCGCGAGATAATTCTCATCGATTTCGAATCCAAAAAACTTTTTCACGCCACAGCGCTGCGCGGCGACGGCGGAGTTTCCAATCCCGAGAAACGGATCGAGCACTGTTTCGAGTCGTGATACCCCGTGCAGCTTGATGCACCACTCAGCCAACTGGACTGGAAACGTGGCGGGGTGCGGTCGCTCCTTGTCGCGGCTCTGAATCGTTTCATAAGGAACGAACCAAGTATTTCCACGACAACGAAGATCGCTTCCCCGGGTGTGCGACCAGCGTGCGATGTTACTCTTGTCCTGATACGGAACGCCAAGCGCAAGCCGGTTCAGTTCTACGCCACCGGACCTTGTAAAATGGAAAACGTACTCATGGCAATCGTTGAGAAACCGTTTTGAATTGATCGGCTTAAAATGGCCAAAAGAGCGGCTCGCTGTAGCCGATTCCCTGTGGGAAACGCGCGCGTCGCCCACAGGCCGACGGCGACAAAGATCCTCGATGGCGATGGATTTGATCCAGTGAATCGTATTCTGGAGGACAAATAGATCGCGCAACGTCATCACGATTTCATGCGGCAGCATCGGGTTCGACGGTGCCGCACCGATGTTGAGAAAAAAAGAACCGGCCGGTTTCAATATACGCCGGATTTGGGCCGCCCATTCCAGACACCAGCCTAAATACGATCGCCGGTCCTGACGGTCGGAATATTGTCCGTAGCTGATTCCGAGATTGTACGGAGGCGAAGTTGCCACAAGATCAATGCTTCCTTCCGCCAGTCGCGACATTCCTTCGATGCAGTCTTGCCGGCGAAGAGCAAACTTTGTCACGAGAGTTAATGTCACGGCGATACGCGCTTCGTACAAGCAGAAAGTAATGCGGTTGTTCTATCACTGGGAAGCAAAGGAGGGACACCCTGTAGCGGCAGCCGTGTCGGCTGCAAATCCCTAGGCCTCGCAGGTCGCTCGCCCGCCTCTACAGGGAAACTGCCCGGATATGGAACACTCGCGCACTTCCGCGAATTCGTTTAGTCTGTAGCGATGTCGGATAAGCCTTCGAAACTGAAGATTGCTGATCGCGAGTTCACGTCGCGTCTGCTGGTCGGGACCGGAAAATTCGCTTCAAACGAATTGATGCGCGATGCCCTGATAGCCAGCGGCACAGAGCTCGTGACGGTGGCGCTGCGCCGCGCCGATCTCTCAGGCAAGCACGATCCGTTTGCGAACATTCTGGACTTTGTCGATCCGGAACGGTTTCTCCTTTTGCCGAACACGAGCGGCGCGCGGAACGCCGAAGAAGCCGTGCGTCTCGCGCGGTTGGCAGTCAGCGCAGGGTTGCCGACGTGGGTCAAACTCGAGATTCATCCGGACCCGCGTTATTTGCTCCCCGATCCGGTTGAGACGCTTTCCGCCGCGGAGATTCTGGTAAAGGAAGGGTTTACTGTGCTCCCGTACATCAACGCAGATCCTGTGCTGGCGAAACGCTTACAGGATATCGGTACCGCGACGGTAATGCCGCTCGGTTCTCCGATCGGCAGCAATCGCGGCATCGAAACGCGCGCGCAGATCGAGATCATTATCGAACAAGCGATCGTTCCGGTTGTGGTGGACGCCGGGCTTGGCGCGCCGAGTCACGCCGCCGAGGCCATGGAGATGGGCGCCGACGCAGTGCTCGTCAACACCGCGATCGCAATCGCGTCCGATCCGATTCGCATGGCAAAAGCATTCAAAAAAGCCATCGAAGCGGGACGCGAAGCGCGCGAGATCGGGTTGGCCGACAAACTCAACGCCGCGGCCGCGACCAGTCCGTTGACCGGATTTCTGAAGGGATAGCCTTCCCTCAGCAAACGACCGGCTACAGCACTGTCTCACTCACGACGTCTTCGTGATGTCGGATGCCGCGCTTGGTTTCTTTTTGCAACCGTTTCAGCCGGCTCGATAACGCGGCTTTTACGGCCGAGCTCATCCGGTCGATGAACAAAATCCCGTGAAGATGATCGTGCTCGTGCTGGATCGCCCGCGCGAGAAGTCCGCTCGCCTCAATTTGAAACATCTCACCTTCCAATGTCTGCGCGCGCACTAGCACCGAGTGCGCCCGTTCGATGTCCCCGGTGATCTCGGGAAAACTCAAGCAACCTTCTACGCCGACTTCGATGTCGCCGCGCAATTCCAATTCC
The DNA here is from genome assembly GCA_050257575.1 of Alphaproteobacteria bacterium. Classification (GTDB taxonomy): domain Bacteria; phylum Verrucomicrobiota; class Verrucomicrobiia; order Chthoniobacterales; family UBA10450; genus Udaeobacter. The sequence goes on from JBLMXD010000179.1 coordinate 3,810, forward strand.
GGATTGATCAACACGATCGGCATGGCGCTCTTCGGCTCGACATCTTTGCCACTGAGCTTGAGCGTGCTCGGCCGGTCTTCAACCGCCGAAACGTCCAGCACGGTCAACTGCAGCGCTTCGCCGACCTGCTGCGCCGCGAGTCCAACACCGTGCGCCTCGTGCATTGTCTCGATCATGTTCGCCGCAAGCCGGCGGATTTGCTCATCGATTTTCTCGATCCGTTCACCCTTAACCCGCAGGATCGGGTCGCCATACTGCATGATTGGCAGAATCATTTGTCTTCTTCCCGGGTGAACGCCGGCAGGTTTCGCACGCCTGCAAGCTTTAGCGCATCCATCACCTTAATGATTGTGCCAAACGACGCTTTCTTGTCCGCCTGTAACGCCAGCGTGGACTTGCGCTCCTCCGGCAACTCGCGCACGCCGGCTTCCAATCCGTCCACGCTAACGACTTTTCCATCCAGTTTAATCTCGTCATTTTGATCGATGCTCACGATCGCGTGATCGAGCTCAGCCGGTTGTTTTTGTGCGGTCTTGGATTCCGGCAGATTGATCTTAACTTCCGGCTGGTCCTTTTTGAACGTCGTTGAGACAACGAAAAATATGAGCAGGATGATGAGAATATCGACCAGCGAAACAATAATGATGATGGGTGCCCGGCGTTTTTTCACTGCGAATTTCATATGATCGGATGGGCCGCGCGCTTCACGCGACCGACGTCGGAATCTGCACTGTCTTAGATTCGCGCGTGGCGCGGCCGTAATAGCAATTGTTGATCAACTCCAAAACGAGCGTTTCCATCTCGACCGACATCACTTCGACTTTTCGGGAAAAATAGGTGAACCCGATCAGGGTCGGCACCGCGATGGAAAGTCCGAACACGGTTGCGTTCAACGCCTCGGCGATACCCAGCGCGATCTGCCGCGTATCCGATGCGCCGGAGCTTAAGCCGAGATGAGAAAAAACGTGCACCAACCCGGACACCGCGCCGATCAATCCGAGCAGCGGCGCAATCCCGACGATAACTTCGAGAATAATGAGCCCGCGCTCCAGCCGCACCATCTCATGGCGCGCACGCGTCTGCACGACTTCAACGTTTTCCGAACGCGGCCCGCGCAGATGCTGCAGCGCCACGCGCGTGATTCGCGCCAGCGACGAAGAATCATGATACACAAGGCGCGATAGCCGTTCGGGACTTTCTCCGGGCGCCAGGCGTTCTATTTCTGCTTCGATCGTAGCCGGCATGACAATTTTCCGTCGCAGCGCGAGCCCGCGCAGAATCATTATCGTGACCGAGACAATCGAGCACGCCAGCAGCGGCCACATGAAAAGGCCGCCCCTCGCGAAAAATCCGAGTACGACATCCACGATCCCCCCTGTTGCAGCAATGATCCAGGCGATGGTCATCCGTTAGGAAAAATGATGAAACCCAGTCCTTCAATCTCCAAACCCTCAGGCGGCAACGTCTTCACCACGTCCGGAGGAATCGGCGGAAGATGAGCTTCGAGTACCGATTGCACGCAAACGCTGGCGAATGCCTCATTGGAACTGTTTTCAGTGACTTTAAGATCTTTCACTCGTCCGCTGGGATCGATCACAAATCGAAGGCGCAGCGTCCCAATATTAATCAGATCACGTTTCTGCTCCACATAAGTATACCAGCGGGAGCCGATCGAATCGGACACAATCTTCTGATA
>JBLMXD010000180.1:0-5161 GCA_050257575.1 Alphaproteobacteria bacterium
GGATGCGGAATGGACGATTTGCGCAAGCTCATCTCTGGTGCGCGGCAATAGAAGTTCGCGAACCCTGGTGCGATTTAGCTGTGAGTGAACATCGTTGACCCAAATCTCCCGTTCGGGTTCCGCAAGAATGCGCGGCGCAAGGGCAAAAACCGCCGCCGTACGTATGAATTCGCGGCGCGTCAGCATGTGGGAAGTTTAACTAAATCGGTCAGATTTCTGCCAGGCAAATAACCTCACCACGGGGGATCACTTCGTCCGCGAGTTCTGATCCCATCTTGCGCAGATCATTGTCATCAAAGACTCGGACGACATGCCACGGTTGAATGCAATCAGAAAGTTCACTTCGCGCTGTTCCCCAGAGAAACGGTTCGGAGCGCCTCTGCAGCCACCAGTCGAGGAGTTTGCTCTGGGGATCGAAGCGAATCCGGCCGTCGCTCTGTTTTACCATGAAGGTAAATGCAAACTGGCTGCCGGGAGTGCTTAAGCCAGCCAACGTTCTCATTAGTGACGGGATCACATCTGCCGGGAAATACATCAGCAAGCCTTCCGCGATCCAAAATGTCCTCTTAGCCGGATCGAAACCGGTTTTGAATAATGTTTCCTGATCCAAGCGATCGGCAGTCAAATCCATTGCAACCAAATGCAGACGTTCCATGCCCCTCTTGGAAAAGGCGCGCAGCTTGTAACGCTGGGTCGCCGGGTGATCGATTTCCCAAAATCGCGTCTTTGGAAACTCCCGTTGCAATTTGAAACTCAGTGGATCAAACCCTGCTCCGAGAACCACCATTTGTGGAATTCCGTTCGTAAGTGCTGAGCGGACGAGCCCGGTGATACACCTCTTTCGCAAGGCGTAATGCAGCAAGATTCCCGGGACAGTAACTCGCTCGATCAGCTTCGCGATGGGGCGAAACCAGGTCTGCCTGACAATCTTTGAAAATATCCGGGTCTTTGTTGAATGATCGTCCAGCACCTGAGCGCAGAAATCAGCCGAATCTTTCGATACAAGCCCTGAGTGTTTTCGAGTGTGATGGAGAAGAACCAGGCTGGCGGCAATGACCAGGGCTGTGCGACTTGCCTTTTCGTGTTGCACCTGGGAAGGACTATCGCTTGACCGGTGAGCTCGAGAGTAAGATCGCCGCGCGATGGCTGAGTGTTGTTATTCGCGAGCAGTCGCGACGTCACCCGAACCTGCCGCGGACTTGTTCTGCGCGGAAAGGAATTCGCGAACGTGATTCAGTTCGTTGCGGGAGTCCCCGGCTTTGGAGGTTTGTGCGGCGAGCTTGGCGTAATAGAGCCCAGCGTTTTTCTTATCTCCGGCCTGCTCGGCGGCCTGTGCCGCTCCATAGAGTCCTCTGAACCGGCCCGGGTAGATTTTAAGCGCCGCTTCAAATTCTTGCTGCGCTTCCTTTGATTGGCCCAGTTCAAGCAGCAAACTGCCGAGCTGTTCGCGGATGGGAATAAATGCACCCGGGGAAACGGGATGCTTGCCCAAAATGTCCTCCGCATCTGCAGCACGGCGCAGCATCTCAATGGCCTGGTTCTTTTGGCCTTCACCTGCTGCGACCCAGGCTGAGGCAGCTTGCATCTGAAGATCGAGATGGCTTTTGAAATAATCGAACTTGGGATCCTTGGTCGCCTCGCGTAATTGCTGCATTCGGGCAATCGCCTTGCGTGCGCCCTCCAGATCGCCTGTATGCGCCCGTCCCAGTGCGTGACCATACTCGATCAGGGCTTCCATGAACGGGAACGAAGACCAGTGTGGAAGATCGGGAACAGGCAAGGCGGCTGCGGTGGCCCAATCGTTTCGCTCGAACGCGTAACGTGTGGGAATGGCGGCGAGCGCGTAAGCGGCGCTGAACTCCAACTCTGGATTCGTTTTCCGGACTTTCCCGGCGAAATCTACAATCTTTTTCGCGTCAGTATCGCGGGCTTCCTGCAAGTAAGAGTAAGCCAGGTAATCGAGCGCGTGTAATTCTTCCGCTTCGGTTGCGTCGCGATGGCGCATCGCTGCGTACGCGCGCGAAGCTTCCGCTGAAGCTAGATTGGCGGCAATTGACTCATCCCACATTCCCAACCGGGTAAAAATGTGTGAAGGCATGTGCAGCGCGTGGGGCACCCAGGGCGCGATGGAAGCGTAACTCTGCGCGGCGGCAAGTCCGCGCTGTGCAAGTCGAGGATAATCGTAGGAGTGAATCAGGTAGTGAACTACGCCCGGATGATTCGGATTTTGTTTCCACAGCTTTTCCAGAATCCCAGCGGCCTCGAGTTGTTTCGACAATGTCACGTGGTTAGGCGTTGCATAGCCAACGCCGAGAACTGCGAAGGCGTGGAAGGTCTGCACTTCGAAATCGTCGGGATATTTGTCGCGGAGCTGGCGCATCGCGTTCTCGTAGGCGATCACACGGTCGCGTGATCCGACTGGTCCATGACACGATTGTCCAACCGGACCCGCAGCCGAACCGTCCGGCGTTTTGTAATAAACATTAAGAGCGGTGATGAATCCCCGCTCGCGATCCGAGCCGGCTTTCATCGCCATCGCTTTTTCAATGGCAGCTTTGCCGGCGCGCATCTCGTCAGGAGTGGGAGGAGTCCAGATCGGATGCCACCAGGTCATGGCGATTCCCCATTGGGCCATGGCGCATTTTGGGTCCCGTTCGGCGATTGACGTAAAGACCCGGCGCGCTTCCTCGTAAAAGAATGAATGAAGCAACCCCACGCCGCGAGCGAATTCCGATTGTAAAGAAGGGTCGCACGAGATCGGAAATGTGACGTTGCCCACACCGCGTAAATCGCCCGGCTTCGGAACGGAAGCGGACTTGGCCTCGCGCGGGACGAACGAAGCACTGACAAGCGTGATGAAAAAGACCGTGCGAACCCAACGCGAGCGGAGCATTTCCAAGGCTATCCGCCCATTCTCGTTCCGCAAATTGTAAGGCTTACTCAAGTTTCCGTTCGCTGCTTCTTGCGCTCTCGAATTCAGTCATTGAATTTGAGAATGATTTTGCCGCTGCGTTTGTCTTGCGCGGCGTGTGCGACTGCTGTTTTGACTTCACCAATAGGATAAGCTTTTTCGACTTTCGTTTGGAGCAGGCCTCGCCTGGCCATATCGAAAAGCGGTTGAAACGTCTCCATTTTTTCGGCCGAGGCGGCGTTGTCGTACCATTTGTTGATCCAGATACCGCGAAAACGCAGGTCTTTGAAAATGAGAAGACCGGTTGGAATTTTCAGCGGCTGCAAACTCATGGCACCAAAGCTTACGAGAGTTCCGCCGAAAGTAAGACAGTTGGCGAGACGAAGCGCGCTGTCGCCGCCGACAGAATTCAAGCCCAGACGAATCGGCGCGCTGCGGGTCGCATTCTTCACCTCTTCGCGAAGACCTTCGCCATCGACCAAAACGACATCGCCGCCTTCTGCGCGCAATTCGTCGATTAGCTCTGGGCGGCGAACGACGTTAACGGTCTTGTAACCGAGCTCGCGGGCAATCTGGATAACGTCTCGGCCTGCTGCGGAATTCGCGGCGTTCTGAATCAGCCAGTCTCCGTTCTGCAAATCGACATAATCATGTAGCAATCGCCATGCGGTAAGCGGGTTGATTTTTAACATTGCTGCTTGAACGGGATCAATTCCCTCAGGCACAACGACCGGGTCCTCCGCTTTCACCGCAACCGCATCGCGCCATGTGCCGACATTGTGTGGAAGAATTACCAGTGCGCCTTTCGTTAGGCCTTTCACTTGCGAGCCGAGTTCCGCAACAACTCCCGCGCCTTCAAATCCCGGCGTTGCGGGCAGGTCCGGTCGCACCGGATACTTACCCTCGATCTGGTTCAGGTCGGCCGGATTGATCGGCGCGCCGCGCATCTTGACGACCGCTTCGTCGGCAGCTGGATTCGGCCACGGGCGCGTTTCGACATGCAAAACGTCCGCCGGATTTCCGTGTTTTTCGTAAACGACCGCGTTTATAGTTCTGTTCATCGATGCCACCGCAAGCTGACGCGTCTGATCAGAATGTGCAAACTCCCGCGTTAAGCAGAGAAAGAAATCGGTTGGCTTGGGGCAGGAGTGCGCGGTTCGCTTTGTTTGGCTTGTTTGTAAACGTTCTTTTAGCAGCGGCAAAAATTCTCGCTGGCGTTATCGGTCACGCCTACGTGTTGATCGCCGACGGCATTGAGTCCGCGCTGGATGTCGGCGGCTCGATTGTGATTTGGGGAGGCTTGACGTTTGCCGCGAGACCACCGGATCGGACGCATCCTTATGGTCACGGTAAGGCTGAGCCGATTGCGGCGATAATTGTCGCCGTTGGCGTTTTGGTGGCCGCAATCGGCCTCGCCATCCAGAGCGTGCGCGAAATTTTTTTGCCGCATCACGCGCCGGCGCCGTGGACCCTGGCGGTGTTAGTATTGACGGTCGCGATCAAGGAAACTTTGTACCGTTATGCCATTCGGTTCGGGCGGGAAATCGAAAGTACCGCAGTCAAGACCGACGCGTGGCATCATCGAATGGATGCCATGACTTCCGTCGCGGCGTTCATCGGCATTTCCGTGACACTTATCGGCGGTGAAAAATGGCAGACTGCCGATGATTGGGCTGCGCTTGTTGCCTGCGGGCTCATCGCGACGAACGGGGCCCGGTTGGCATGGCCGGCATTTCACGAAATCATGGACACTGCGCCTGGCGGAAAAATCGTCAGATCCATTCAGGACATTGCCGGCTCGGTTCCCGGCGTTGTCGAAGTAGAGAAATGTTATGCGCGCAAGATGGGTTTGGATTATTACGTCGACCTACACGTTGGGGTGGACGGACGGATTTCCGTGCACGAAGGACACGAGATTGCGCATCGGGTGAAGGCGGCAATCCAGCAAAGTGACTCCCGGGTTGCCGATGTACTGGTGCACATCGAACCGGCGGACCAGTAAATAGGCCGGCGCTCCCCAGCTATAATCCGCGGACGACCTCGACGAGCGCGTTTGCCAGAATTTTCCGTACATGCGCAATCCTCCTCGCGAACTGAATCAAGCACGGGATACGACCGGGATGCGCAACCAGAAATGTTATCAGGGTCGCCATGTCGGTTCGCTGCTTTTCGAGGTTAAACAGAATGGTGGGCGCAATCGGGAAGGGTTGGCCAGGCGTATCGCTAATAGCACGAAGCGAAAGCAGCGGA
>JBLMXD010000181.1:0-7393 GCA_050257575.1 Alphaproteobacteria bacterium
GATCGAACAGATGCACCAGGCCGCCGCCGAGGACCACGTAGTCGGCGATGAAGGCCCGCTTCAATTGGTTGACCGCGTGAAGCACCTCACGTTTCCATCTTTTCTTGCCCAGCATGTCGAGGCCCGGGATACCAAGATACTCCTCGATAATTTTTCGGTTCGGGTAGGGAAGATCGCCTAGCTCGAGTGACATGAGATTTCTGTCCCAAACGAGCGCTGATCCCAGTCCTGTTCCAAGCCCGAGAAATAGCATGCGTCCGCCGTCAAGATGGCTCCCCAGCGCTTGCATGGCAGCATCGTTGACGATGCGCACCGGTATTCCCAGCGCCCGCGAAAAGTTGAAATGGATCCAATCCTTGCCGAGGTGCTTCGGATTCCGAAGAACCCGTCCATCCCGCACAGGCGCCGGAAAACCAATCGACGCGACATCGAATTTCCAGCCGCGCGCGGTCTCTTTGAATTTGGCGACGAACTGCTTTGGAGTCATCCGCGGACCGGAAGCAAATTCCCGTTCGACACGGCTCGACAACAGCAGTTTCACAAAAGTACCGCCGATATCGACGACGAGAATTCTCCTCTTCATGAGCGCGTGCGCTCCTCGCCTGAGAAGTGCCTTTATCGGCCGCGCCCGAACAAACGTCCAGCGCCGCTCTTGGATTCCGGCTTCGCAGATGTGCTGGCAGGCCAACACTCTATTATCTCAAGTGCCACGAAACGGAACAACAGTTGCCGGGCGGACTTGAGATCGAGCCGCAAGTTCTTCGCGATCTGTTGCACCGACCGCGCACCATTGAATTGGGAGCCGAATTGGGCCTCATCCGAAGTCAGCTTCAATTTCTGAACACGATCGAAACCTTCTCTTGTGAAAGCCGGGATGGACCCCGGATCGAATCCGACTGGTTGGTCCGGGTTTTGGACGATTCGCAACGTTTCCAGCGACCAGTCATCCACATCGGGATCGCCTGTAACGTCACCGAATTTGCTCAACAGCTCCGCGTTCTTTTCAAACATGATCCACACGTTTGGGGCCGACCACAGTTGAGCGAAGAGCATTTGCCCATAGTTTCGCATTAAGTCGAGCGCCGGTTGCCGCTCGATCGATTCCCTGCGGGCAAGGGTTAACAAAAATGGAGTTCCGTCTTCTTTCTGCTGATCGCGAGCATTCGCAATAGTTTCCGGATCCACATTGGCGAGGATGGCCGGAGTGTCCGCACAGTAAAGATCGGGGTCGCGAGTCGTGGCCAAAACGATCTCGCCGTCCCGTGCCAGAACATCGATCGGTTCCTGGTCCCAACGCGCCCGCAGAAAACCGGTCAGGTTCTCCTTTCCGATTGCTCGTATTGCAAGGTTTAACGGAAATAGATTTGTGCGCCCGCAAAAATAAATATCAGACGATCCCGAATCTGACGCCGACGCAGGTTCCGTGGCTTCAGTGTCTGCGACGGGTTCGGCCCAGTCGGAGACAGGCGGCGACGCGCGCCACCAATCATCAGACTCGAAACTTTCGGGACTGGTGCCCGTCTCCAATACGGGCTCCTCTTCCTCCCGAACCGGTGGACGGTCGATCTGATCGCGCTCTTCGCTGTTCGAATGTTCCATTTGGTCTCTTACTGGCTTGGCTTTGCCGGCTGCCAGCGGACAAATGTCTTGCCGCTGTAAACAAAGCCCATATCAAGGCTGTATCAAGATGGTAATCTTCGCAACGGAGAACTCTTAGCCCTTTTCAGAGAATCGCCGCGCCAGCTCGCGTCTACTGACCTTGCCGCGTTCATTTGCCGGAAGCGCGTCGAGGATAAAGATCCGCTTGGGTACCTGCCAAGGACTTAAGCCGGCGCGGCAAAATCGCAAAAGGTCGGTTTCGCACGCCGGTGGTGATGCGACCACGCACGCCGCTACCTCTTCGTTTCGCAATCCTGCGCCTGCCGAACAACCGAACACAACCGCCTGCCGCACGCCCTCAAAGCGCGTCAAATACGCCTCTACTTCCGCCGGATTCACCTTTTTCCCGGCAACGTTTATCATGTCCGAAACCCGGCCCACGATCTTCAGCGCTGAATCATGCCACGCCAGGAGGTCGTCTGGAACAAAAGTACCGTTGCCGAGTTTTTGCTCATCCGCCTCAGGAAAATAGCTGTCACTCACAGCGGCGCTGCGTACGCGGATCTGACTCGCCGAAGCTGTCGGTTCAACAAATTCAACCTCAACGCCTTGCATCGGACGACCCACAAAGCCCTCTTCGAACGTCGTGGCATCGCGATCATAGCAAATTCCTCCGCATTCCGATGCGCCGTAAAAGGAATGGATCGGTTGCTTAAATTTTTCCAAGAACCTTTTCGCCACCGAGAGCGAAAGCGGTGCGCCGGCAGAGATGGACAGCCGGAGTTTGGGAATTGCGGAGACATCGTTCATCTCGCAAAACGCCTGGAAAAAAGCTGGCGTACCAGGAAAAACCGTCGCCTCGGTCCGGGCAAGATCGGTGAGAACAGCCCGGGGCGTTCTGTCACGGCTCATCACCATCGCCACGCCGCGCGCGACCAACGGCGTGAGCAAATTGCTAAACCCATAGGAGTGGGAGATTGGAATCACGCCAAAATTGAGGTCGTCATCCAAGATGCCCATCGTATCGCAAATCTGATTGCAGTCGGCCAGCAATTGATGGCTGCGAAACCTAATCGACCGCGGTGCTGCCGTTGTACCGGAAGTGAGCTTTAGGAGCGACGGTACCTTTCCACCCCAATCTCCGGTGACGTCGCTTTTCTTTAGCTGGACAACGTGCGGACAAGTTCCTTCGGGGGCAGCCAACACCGCGCTTGCACCACAAATCTCCAGCGCCGCATCGCGTTGTTGGCGGCTAATGGATTGGTCAAGCGGTAGGACAACGAGATGCTTGCGCAGACATGCGATGAAGACAGACGGCCAATCCTCGTGATTGCCAATTTGCACGGCGACGACTGCGCCTGCAGGAAGCATATCGATTTTACCTTCGAAAACGCGCGCTCCATCTTCAACGTCGCGAAAGCTGCGTGCGATTTTGCCCGTTGAATCGAGAACCGCGCCCCAATCACCTTTACGCGAAAGTGTCTTCTGCCACGCAGCCAGCAGTGGATCGTCCGATTTCATCGCTTGCAGAAACCGCTCTGCGCGCATACATTCCGCGCTTCTCCAAGGAGATGAAAACAGGCATTCATCCAGAATACTACGAGACAGATATGGTGTGCGCATGTGGCGCGGTGTATCATACCCGTTCCACGCGTCGCGATATTAAGATCGGCATTTGCGCTGCTTGTCATCCCTTTTTCACCGGCGAACAAAAGTTTGTCGATACTGCGGGCCGCGTCGAGAAATTTGCCCGGCGTTACGGCAGCACTAAAGCCGCGCGCGCGGGGAAGAAAGCCTAGCTGGACTGTAGCCGGGGCGGTAGCCCCGGCTGTACCGAATCGCGATCAGCGATCGCCACTACATCGTCATGGACGTTAATTCCCTTATTCAACTCAAACGCGAACGCTTCGAACAACTCGAGCGAGAAATCGCCGATCCGCGGCTGTTCGATAATCGCAGGCGTGCCGAGGAAATGATGCGTGAACACGCGAATTTGAAGGACCTGCTGGAAAAATCGCGCGTGCTCGAAACGGTTCGTAAGCAATTAGACGATAACCGTGAGCTTGCCATGTCACGCGATGTTGGAATTGCGGCCATGGCTGACGACGAGATTCCGGAGCTCGAAATGCGCGTGGCCAATCTTGAACGTGATGTTCAAGTCGCGTTGCTGCCGGCGGACGCAACGGAAGAGCGCGACGCGATTGTAGAAATCCGCGCTGGAACCGGCGGCAATGAAGCTGCGATTTTCGCCGCCGATTTGTTCCGGATGTACCATCGCTATGCGGAATCTGCGGGACTGAAAACCGAGGACCTCGAATCGAGTCCTTCGGAGCTTGGCGGATTCAAGGAGGCAATCTTCCGGGTTTCGGGCGAATCGGTTTTCCGAAAACTTCGTTACGAGAGTGGTGTGCATCGCGTGCAACGCGTGCCTGCGACCGAGACGCAGGGCCGGATTCACACCTCTACGGCGACCGTAGCGGTGTTACCCGAGGCAGAAGATGTCGATATTGAGTTGAAGCAGGAAGATTTGCGGATCGAAGTATCGCGGGCGGGCGGACCAGGCGGCCAGGGAGTGAATACGACCGACTCGGCCGTGCAGGTGATGCATATTCCCACCGGCATGATCGTTCGCTGCCAGGACGGCCGAAGCCAGATCAAAAATAAGGAACGCGCGTTGTCGATCTTGCGGGCGCGTTTATTAGAGCACAGGCAACGTGAGGAAGCGGAAAAATACAGCGCGCAACGCCGCGGGCAGATTGGGACCGGCGGACGCGAAGAAAAAATCCGCACTTACAATTTTCCGCAGAACCGTGTCACGGATCATCGGATCGGTTTGACGCTTTACAATCTGGATCGGGTGATGGATGGCGATCTGGGTGAGCTGATCCAATCATTACAAGCTGCGGATGTGGCCGAACGTTTGAAGGAATCGGCGATGCAGGGAACATCGGCCGCCGTGCCCTCGAAATAAGAAGACAGAGTGGTAGCCGACATTCATCCTTGATCGAGCGGAAAATTAGCGTTGCGGGGGGATGAAGGAATTTGTTACAACCAGTTCATGGACCCGCAGTCGCTGGTCATCATTTTGCGCTTGGCTGAGCGGATCGCTGGCGTGCTTATCGGCGGGTTGCTGATCTATTTTGGCTACCGGCTTTTTCTCACTCTCCCGGGCAAACGTGGATCCGATAGCGGCGCCGGTGAGTTTTCATTAGCCGGTGGAAACAAGATCAAGCTGGCAAAAGTAGGTCCGGGTGTGTTTTTCGCTGTGTTCGGCGCAGGACTAATCGTGTTTTCGCTCACGCGATCCGTGTCGCTTACCATGTCTCGTCCCGCCGCGAAACCTGCCGAATCGAAACCGGCTGTTGTCGCCGCATCGGAGTTCAAATTCGTTGGTGCCGTTTCTGTCCCGGAAACGGACGAAGATCGCGTGCGGATGCGGGCTGAAACTCAGCAGGACATCGTTGCTTTGAACCGCGCATTGGATTCTGCAGATGCAGCTGGTCGATCCGAGCTGGGGCGTGCTGTTTCCAGAGCGAAGTTCGCGCTCATGGAACCGCTGTGGGCGGAGGACTGGGGAGATATCGCGGATTTTCGTGATTGGTTGGACAAGGGCGGCAGCCCGCCGGCCAAAGGCCAGGCCGCGGTCGTTTACTTTCAACGGAAGTAATCTCTAATGCAGAGATATCTTGCTCTGGCACTCGTTATCACGAGTTGCGGAGGCGCGGCTGTATTCGGGCAAAATGTGTCCCGTCTTTATCCGCGCGAAAAATTGGAGACCGATGCGAAGCGCTGGGATGAACAAATCCGTGCCGAGTATCACGACACCATTCTGCCGCAATTGAATGATCAAGAACGAAGCGCTCTACGCGGTATCAAGATTGAGGTCCCTCTCTCGAGTCCGGACGGCGATCCATTCGAGTTCTACACCGATGGCTCAACCATCTATCTTCCCGCGCTTTCGCTGCGTTTTTTTTCGGACCTCTGCGTGGCAAATGCCTGGCTGAACGCTCATGGATTCGACGGAACCACGGTGCGCGATTATGTGGGCTGGCTGTTCCGGCAGGCGGCTGCTTCGTCCCGCGCCCCGCTACCACCAGTTTGTCGTACGCTCGGTGTTCCTGATAACGCGCGCGAGGAAGCTGCAGTCTCTAACCGCGCAGATCGAAATTTTGGAAACACGATCGTCTTTCTGCTTGCCCATGAGCTTGGACACGTGCTGAAAAAACATCGAATAGACTTGAGCGACCCGATTCAAAAACGGAATCAGGAAATAGAAGCCGATCAATTCGCCATTGAAGTCATGCGGCGAATCGGCCAGGTGCCATTGGGCGTTGAGTTTTGGTTTGATGTCGAGCGGATTCGGCATTTCGAGGGGGTTCGCCATGTCGCAGTTGGTAAATTTCCAACCGACGCCGAATGGCAGAAATACCTGGCCAAATTCGATCACCCGGTTACGACCGAACGACTCGACGCGATCGCCACCACGATCGAAAAATCTGCCGATGCTTTCGCACGCAATCAGACCGATCCGGCGCTCTGGGCGCAACGTTATCGTGCGTGGGGTGAATATTTTCGCCTCGGCGCGGCCCAATGGACGACCACGGCGATCGCGAGCACGGCTGAGTATTCGCACGTGCGCGATTTGAGTCTGGGCGACCTCAAGCCACGCAAAGCAGCGTTTCCCATGCCTGGCGGCGACCAAGAACCTGAGTTCAACGGGTTATTCGAGGTACACAGAACGGCTTCCGAGGGCGGGAAAGACAAAGTGGATCTTTTACTTTTGCGCACTGGAGATGAAGTCATGGGCGGCTATTCGAATGGTAAAGTCGATGGTTTTGTCGAAGGGAAAATCGTCGATGGCGTGTTGCATTTCAGATGGCGTGAAGGCAAGGCCAAAGGACAAGGCACTGCGCAAAGTCAGGGCGATAGCCTGCGCGGTACTTGGGGGAAGGGAGAGTCCGAGCAAGGCGGAGGCGAATGGACAGGCGTCCGACAGAAGAAGGAAAATACGTCACGCTGAAGCCCGTCTGCGGCTACCGGGCGTGCTGCTGAACCTTCCTTGACGGAGGCAGGCCGCTTTGTTGTACTTCGGTTCTGGACGCGATCGCGTCAATCCTATGGCAGCATCTGATCGGCGAGGGCAGGAGAGCGGCGGAATGAAGCGGTTCGATCCGCGGATTCTCGACCGCAGTGTTATTGCGATTCCGCTGCTTGAACAAATGGGGCAGGACGAAAATGCAGTTCACGCCGTCATCATAGATGTCAACCTTGATTACCCGGGCGGTCGAGACGCCGGGCAAAAAAGGATTCGGGATGCGATCAACGACGCGGTTGCGATGATTGCACCAGAGGATGAGAGGAGCCAGGGGATACGGGAACAGAAATCGCGCTTGAGCAAACAATACATTTTCGCTCGTCTCAGCGGGAAAGTAATTCGCGAGCTCGTCCGGCTGGATGTCGAGCGTGCGGCCAGGGAAGCAAAAGCGGGGAAGAAAATTCGCCAGCCGAAGAAGCGCGGAACCGCACCTAAACAGGCGGACACCACAAAGCCTTATCGTTTTCGTGCGATCTATCGTATCTGGCCCGATTTCAAAATCTCACCGTGTATCATCAAGTCGCTCGCGACAGTGAAAGCGGATGCGGCGCAAACCTCATTTTGCGCGCAAGGGACTAATATTACCTGGGCCATTATGGATTCGGGCATAGACGCCAAGCATCCGCATTTCTCGAGACACCAAAACGTAGACCCCGTTTCTCCGCTTCACGCAGATTTTACTGATACGTCCAATGTTCC
>JBLMXD010000182.1:0-5305 GCA_050257575.1 Alphaproteobacteria bacterium
TCTCTTTGAAGCTGCCACTGCGGACATCGGTCATGTACGGAACCGGCGGCCGCACACTCAGACTGGCGCGACGCCTGGTTTGCTGACCGTTTGCGTCCGCAATGAATGTGATCTCTCCCGAACCAAGTTTGTCCGTCGCGCGAAACTTGAAGATCGCTGTTTGCTCGCGGCCTTCGGCAATATTCAAAGTTTGCAATGCGCCTCCTGAAATCGCTACCCGCTCATTGGTTTGCACGCGAAGCTGGATGCTGGCATTCGGGCCGGACCCCTCGACGTTATTGGCAACGGTCACGCCAGCTTCGAATTCGTCCCCTGGCGCAGCGAGAACCGGCACGCTTGGTGTAATTACGAACGGACCACGAATCAGCGCTTCGCGCTCGCTGGAGCCGACCGCGTCATCCGCGATCGCAACAGCCATGATCTTGAGCGTACCATCAAAATAATCCGGAACATCGTAAACGACTTCGCGTTTCGTGTTGTCGGCGTCGATGATACCTGACCAAAACACCACCGATTTTTCCGTGACACGCTTGAAGGGATTCAAGCGTTGAACATCGCCGCCGCCGCCGAAAGCTGACACCGAACGCAGCAGCGAAAATTCCGGAATGATGAGATCGACAATTTGCGCGGTGTCGACGCGGAGCATGCATTTGCGGAAGTAGAATCCCAGCGGGTCGGGGGTTTTGTAATCGGTGACTTGCAGGATCCCTTCATCAACGGCGAAGACAACAATCCTGGCCGGTCGATTCGTCTTATAGTTGATTCGCAATGGTTCACCCGGCTTCGCAATCGCTTTGGCATCGATCTCGACCTCAAGCCGGCGCTTTTCCTTGTTTGCGGTAAACGGAACGACGCCATAGCTCAGCGGGCTGATAAAAATTTCCTTCGAATCGAGCGCGCGAACGAACGCAACGTTCACATAACCGCTGCCTTCGAAGTTCTCCGGAATACGAATGTGCTGTACGCTGCTGGCTGAGTCGGCACGAAACCATTGCTGCGCATAAACGTGGTCCCGCTCGATCGTGATTAACCCGCTGCCAACGTACGGCGCGGTAATGCTGACCGCGATTTCATCGCCGCTAGAGTACTGCGCACGATCAAGCTTCACTTGCAGCTCGGCATTCTTTTCCAGTGTCCGCGAAACTGCGCCGCGACCGACAACACAAAATTGCAGCTTCGCAAGGCGCCGATTCTGATCATCGCGCAACTCGAAAACGTAATTACCCGGCTCACCGGTTGGGAGCGCGTAGTGAAGGCCGTTTGCGGAGACCGCGATCTTTTCTGATTGCGAAACACGTTCTTTCAAAACCGATTCGTAGGCAAAGTTGCCGCTTTCCTGCTTTGTCAAAACGGACACATGTTCCTGCGCAATCACGTTCGCCGTTACGTTTGCAACGGCGATTCGTTTGAGTTGCGGGTCGACGGCGACGAGATCGACCGCACGCGGCTTGTCCATCTCAATGTAACGGAGTTCTCCGTCCGGTTTGCAGCCAACTACATAGGGCAAAGCTGAAACGAGGGCGTCTACCGTGCTGGTGACGCTGCGGCCGCCTTCCGCTTCAAATCCTTCTGCGATAAACCGCATTGAGTAGGTCGCGTCAGCAAAGCGCTCCAGTTGCAAATCGAATTCTGCCTCGCCCCCGGCATCGGTTTTGTCTTCACCGAGCACGATGGTTTGTTCGTGTCGTTCCTTTTTCTCGTCGAAAAGCGGATCGAAGAAAACGTAACCTGGAAATTCTGAGAAAGAGAAGGCGCTTGGCGTGAGATCAATTTGGGCAGTTATTTTGCGATCTGTCGCCGGCGTTCCATAAAGATTTGCCAGCATAACCGTAGCGCGCATTTCCTTCGGCTGAATCCACCCGTGCGACGCACTTTGTGAAAGTCGCGTCTCGATCTTCATCCGATCTGGAAGAAACTCTTTTACGTTTGCCGTGGTCGAGCCAAGCAGGGTTGAGCGCTTGCTGTTCTTGACCAGGTAGACATTGAAAGTGTAAAGCCCGGTCGGTGATTCATTGGCTGTTTGATAAGTCAGCTCTGTGAACCCGCTTTGAGGTAAATTGAGCTTCCTGGTTTGAACGGCGTGGTCCCGCGCATCCACCACTTCGGTCTCAATAGGAAGCCCGCCGAGTTTGCCACTCCAATTACGCTGCTTTACCACGATGCCCACGTGAACGTCCTCGCCCGGCCGGTAAACACCACGCTCAGTGAACACGAAGGCATCGAGGTTTTCCGGCAGCACACTGTCAACACCGTCGATGTCGAATCGCGAAAAGTTCAGTTGCCTGTCTTCCCGCGCGTACGGAATGAAAGACACATCATCACCGTTACGCGCAACAAATGCCACCGGTGTTTTCTCCCGGGTTGATTTCTCGACCGAGGTAAACGTGCAGTGGCCATTGGCGTCGGTCGTCGCGCTCTGGATGGGAATCCCGTTCTTGCCCAAAAGATCGACCGCCACATTCGGTAGCGGCCTGCCTTCCTTGATCGACATGAGAAAAACGTCATGAGTGCCGTCAGCGTTCTTCTTCGTCAGGATCCCGATATCAGTAACAAGAATGAACCGCGAGTCTTTCACAGCTTTGATCGGTTTTCTCGTCGCTGGATCCCAGCCGCGGGCAGTCACAAAGAAGAGACCGCGCTCGCTGCCGCCGTCAGCCGGTTTGCGCAAGTGGTCGGAGAAATCGAACGCCGAATAGTTTGCTTTCCATTTGTTCTCGAGCGCGATCCCCTGATGCTCGAGCGCGATCCGCGAAATGTTTTCCTCATTAAAGAGATCGGAAACTTGAAACCGGGGATGTTGAAATTCTCCTTCAGTCTGACTAACAAGATGGTTGATCTGCGTCGTGGCGACACGGGCGATTTCATACTCAATCGCGTTGAGACCACGGGAACGGATCGATAATTTTCGTTCGCCATTAAGCGCGAGTAATCCGCCCTGGCCTTCGATCTGAACTTCCCGCGGCAACGCGGGAACATCGACGACGGCGTTGTAATCCTCGCTCAGGGGAAAACCGCCAAATGCAAGCACGCCTTTTTTTACGTGGACGTAAAGTTCACTATCATTTTCGACGCGAACGCGGAACACATGCTGTCGATCTTGTGGCTTTTCGGATTCCACCATGGCGAAGACCACTGGTTTGGCAGCGTCGACAACATCATCGGGAACATCAGTCGCGCTTTTCCAACGCTCGGCTTCCGTTACCTGTGATCCGACCGAATCACCATCGGAATCAGTTTCTTCGCCGGAAGCACCGGAATCCTCGGACGTTTCATGGAGATCTCGTTCTGTTTCGATCTCAGCGGCCTTTTCAGCATCGGAAAGTTTGCGCTTTGGCAGCAGTCGGATTTGAAGCGCTTTCGACAGTTCGCGTGTGCCAATGTCCGCGGTAGTGTTAAGGACAATGAGTTGCTCCGGCTCACCGTTCTTGTTGCGCGCGATGGTCGTTTGAATTGCCTCGATCTGAAACATGGATGCCACGGAGGGAATCCGGAGCTTCTGCTCGATCGAGTCCCGTGTTTGCGCGCCGCCCTGGGCAGTGCGGACGCCCTTCGATATCTTCAGTTTGAGGAAATCGTCATGCGCCGGCAAAACGATCTGCGAGCTGTGCATGTAGGCCAGGCGGCGATGCAGGCCGTAGGTGATCGTGAAATGTGGCGTCGGGTCGTCAGGCGCGAAAATGTTTGAGCCACCCACCATTGCGAGCTGGACGTAGCTATCCAATTCACCGGGATCAACCGCGTGCGTCAGTTCCAAAGTCGCGCTGATTTCACGCCGCGCCGGGTTCGTCGGGTCCTGGTAAATCTCGAGTTGCTTAATGGCAATCGAAAACGCTGGCGTTTCTGTTTCATAAACAAGCCGCTCCATTCGGACGTGGCGCGGAAAGAGATTTCTATCGAAGATCACTCTAAATTTCTGATCTGCAGGCCAATCTTCCGTCGGCTCGAATGCAAGAGTGTCGGATTGGATCCAGCGCCAAGTACCATTCAAGTGCGGGTCGAGTCGTACGCCTTGCACCGATGACTTCTTTAGATCCTCGAGGCGAGCCGCGGATTCGCTGAAATGAACTGTGAGCGGCGGGAACTTGAGTTCCTTCTCAAGTTTTGTGACCTCAATTGGAGCAATCTTTGCCGATACTCTTTTCGGTTTCGGCAGATGTGAATACCAGTTCCACGTCCACACTCCGGCGCAGTGGATGAAGATAAACGCGGTGACGGCCGACAGAATTAGTTTCGGGTGAGCACGTTCGAAGCGACACCAACTGTCACCGGTTCGGTTCGCCCAATTCGGTGGTCGCCAGGAAATATTTCCAAAAATTAATTCGGCAAATCGCCGCAGCGACCCAGCGACGCGGGACATTGAAGTGCTGAGTCTTGAGAGAAGTTCGGGCTTTTTCATGAGGGGAATACGGACGCCGAGCCAAAATCTTTCAGAAAAAGTGGTGGCACGCGTTTCCCTGGTTGGGATTCGATTGGGGTCCGCCCTTCGCCATCGTCTTCGGAGAAGCCGATCCACCTTGCCCGAGGTCGCTCATCAGGGTTAGAAAATCAGTATGAAGCAGCCGAGCCTGCTCGCAACGCGACGCAGCCTGGTCGACCGCTTGGCGGATTGGGGCGATCAACTGCGGTGGCAGGAATTCTTCGACACATACTCGAAGCTGATCTATTCAGCGGCACGCCGCTCGGGGCTTACAGATGCCGAAGCACAAGAGGTGGTGCAGGAGACGGTCATCACCGTGGCAAAAAACATCGACAAACTGAAATACGATCCGGCGATCGGCTCGTTCAAGGGATGGCTATTACAGATCACACGCTGGCGAATCGCCGATCAATTTCGAAAACGCGAACCCGGCAATGCAAAACGCCCTCGTTTGGAAGACGATCGTGCAACGGCGACCATCGAGCGTATCTCCGGTTCAAGCGGAGTGGATCTTGATGCGATCTGGGAAACCGAGTGGAAAGAGAACTTATTCGAGGCAGCCATCGCCAAGGTGAAACGGAAGATTGAGCCGAAACAGTTTCAAATCTTTGATTGCTATGTCCGCAAGGAATGGCCAGCAACCAAAGTCGCCGAGAGACTGGGCGTGAGTGTCGGGCAGGTATATCTGACACGACATCGCGTCGCTGCTTTACTCAAGAAAGAAGTTAGAACCCTGGAAAAAAGCGGCCACTAATGTGTTCAGAAGGGGTTCGTTTTGACCCAACGCCGAGACCAGCACGCGAGGACGCGTGTGCTCCCCGGAATTGCTTCGCCTCCGCTGCTTGTGTAAAATTTGACCATTCCCGATCAGGTTACTGCTCAGATTCC
>JBLMXD010000183.1:0-7246 GCA_050257575.1 Alphaproteobacteria bacterium
CGGTGATTACCAGAGGCAAACCGTAATTCTTTTTTGCAAGGATCCCGCCAAAGTGGCTGTACCACGTGTGACAATGCACGACATCCGCATCGATGTTCATGGTATTGAAGTCCGTGCAACGTTGCACCGCGCCGAAAGCAGAACGCAATGGCTTCGGGCACGTAAAATTAGTTGTGTCCAATTCGAATCCGATGACTGTGAGATTGCCTTCCCTAATACGTTGATCGCCAAAGCAGCGTACCTCCACAGCCATCGTTTTCGCCAGTTCCCGCGACAAATAGCCGACGTGCACACCAGCGCCGCCATAGATGTGCGGCGGATATTCGTTAGTCAGGAAAAGAACTTTCACTTTGGGGTGAAGCATTAAATGACGAAGACCGAATGTCGAATGCCGAACTTGGTGGCGACGGTGGAACAACCAGGGGTCGATGCGCGCCAGCGAACCTTTACCCCTTCACTTTTAGCAACAGAACCGGCACATCGACGGCATGCCGAACCTTGTCGGCCGTTGCTCCGTAAAGAATGTCGCTGATAAGGCGATGCCCATGGGTAGTCATTGCTATGAGATCGACGTTTTTTTCCCGCGCCAGCTTGATGATCTCATCGGAAGGTTCACCGAGCGCAAGCACGGAAGCACAGCTAAGACCTTCGGCTGTCAGCTCACGAGTACGTCTTTCCAGATATGCGCGGTCCTGCTTCATTTCATCGCTTTCCGCAAGTTGAAGCTGATTAAAGTTTCTGGCCACCCAACCGTCCGCGACGTGCACCAGGAGCAAGTTCGCGCCAGTCATTCGCGCCAACGGTTTGATATGCGCAAGGATTGTTTCGTCAGCGGGACTGTTTTCGAGCGGAATCAAAATGTGGTGATACATGACTTTGCAGAGCTATATCGTTGAATCGGTAAACAGATGGAATGTCCTGAATTCATTATTTAGGGACGGGCACGCCAAAAAGGCCATAGATCGCGTCGAGGACAGACGCGGGAAGAAATGTATCCAAAAGTAGTTTTACATTGAGCACGATGATGATCCAAGCGGTCGACCATCCGAGAATTTTCACCCACAAGCGATTGGCGAACTGCCCCATTTTGCCTTTTTCGTTGGTGAACCGCATCAGTGGCCAAACCGCGAATCCGAGCTGCATACTCAAGCAGACCTGACTGGCAATCAGTAGCTCAGTGGTTTTTCCCTCACCGAAAATGCCGATCACGAGCACGGCAGGAACTACTGCGATGAGGCGGGTGATCAACCGGCGGAGCCATGGGGTGATTCGGAAGTTGAGAAATCCCTCCATCACGATCTGGCCCGCGAGGGTGCCGGTGAGGGTCGAGTTTTGGCCGGAAGCAAGCAACGCGACCGCAAACAGAATGCTTGCAACGCCAACCCCGAGCAGCGGGCTGAGCAGCTTGTACGCGTCCTGAATTTCCGCCACCT
Organism: Alphaproteobacteria bacterium; assembly: GCA_050257575.1. Lineage (GTDB taxonomy): Bacteria > Verrucomicrobiota > Verrucomicrobiia > Chthoniobacterales > UBA10450 > Udaeobacter. Next base: position 1,434 of record JBLMXD010000183.1, read on the forward strand.
CCTGGTGCCCGGACCAATGAAATACAGCTGCTGACACGATCAAAATCGCCGCGTTAATAAACAGAGCAAACATGAGCGCGAGCGTGGAATCGATTGTCGCGAATTTTATTGCCTCGCGTTTCCCTGAGGACGTTTGCTCGAATTTGCGCGTTTGCACGATTGACGAGTGCAAATAGAGATTGTGCGGCATTACCGTGGCGCCGAGGATGCCAATGGCGACGTAGAGCACTTCCTGGTTCGCAACAATACGCGGACCCGGTACAAATCCGGCAAGAATGCCGCTCAGACTTGGCTGGGAAAAAATAATCTCCGCAGCGAAACAACCACCGATGATGGTAATCAGCGTAATGACGATCGCTTCTATGTAACGGAACCCTTTCGTTTGCAGGTAAAGCACAAGAAGCACGTCTGCTGCGGTGATCATGCATCCCCACACCAGCGGGATCCGAAAAAGAAGCTGCAAACCTATGGCCGAACCGACGACCTCGGCCAAGTCGCACGCGGCAATCGCAACTTCGCAAATGACCCAGAGAAACCAAACCGTCGGCGTCGAATAGTGATCGCGACAAGCCTGTGCCAGGTCCCGGCCTGTAGCGACGCCGAGCTTGATGCACAAGTGTTGGAGTAGAATGGCCATCAGATTCGAAATCATGATCACCGACAAAAGGGCGTAGCCGAATCTGGCGCCGCCAGCGAGGTCCGTAGCCCAATTGCCAGGATCCATGTAGCCGACTGCCACTAGAAATCCCGGGCCCGAGAAAGCGATTAGTTTTCTCCAAAACGATGCCGTGGGAGGAATAACAACGGTGCGGTGAACTTCCGGCAACGAGACCTGTCCCTCCGTTCTCCGCCAAACGGTGCGGGATTGTGGTTTAGCTGCGATATCCGATTCCGCCATTGCTCTCCGACTTTGATTAAGCCAGTCCTAATCGAGTAGCAACCGACCGGAGATTCGCCTGACCTATGATTTACCGGCTGCGGACGCTGTTTCTGCCGCCTCCGTTAGCTTCTTGAAATGGAGTTGTTTAACACGGCGGTTATCGGCCTGCGAAACGGTAACTACATAATTATCAATCTTAACTTGCTCGCCTGTCTTAGGCAGATGGCCAAGCAAATGAGTTACGTAACCGCCAATGGTGCTTACGTCAGGACTCTCCAAATCGACCTTGGCGAGATCATTTAGTTCGTATAAGCCAAGCGCTCCGTCCACACTGAATTCGTTAGCGCTGATTTTTTGAAATTCTTCCTTTTCGAAATCAAACTCGTCCTGAATATCGCCAACCAATTCTTCCAACACGTTTTCGAGCGTGACGATGCCCACTGTGCCTCCGAATTCGTCGACTACGATCGCCAGGTGCGCATGTTTACTGAGAAATAGTCTGAGCAAATTCTCGAGCGGCATCATCTCGGGAACAGGGAACAGCTCCCGCTTAATTTTCATCAAATCGGGATGCGGATCGCGCATCATTGGAACCAGCTCCTTGATGTGAATGAGGCCGACGGTGTTATCCAGATTCTCGCGACAAAGTGGAAAGCGTGTGTGCCGGGATTCTATTGCCTTCTTCACGTTCGTCTCAAAATCGTCCTCCATGTCCAGGTAAACGATCTCGCCTCGCGGTGTCATGATATCGCGAACAACCCGGTCCCGTAGATCGAGAACATTGAAAACGAGTTCCCGACCGAGAGGCGTCACCTCAGCCGATTTTTCGCTTTCGCGCACGATTAAGCGGAGTTCTTCTTCACTATGGGCCAGCTCTCCTTCGGCAATCGGTTCGACACGAAGGAGCCGCAGAAGCACCCAGTTGCTCGCCGCGTTTAGAAGCCAGATAGCCGGCTTGAACAATGTATAAAACCATTGCAACGGCACGCTGACGAACAACGCGGAGGGCATGGCCTTGCGGATGGCCAGAATTTTTGGCGCCTGTTCACCTACTACAATGTGCAAAAAGGTGATCGCCGAAAACGCCAGCACGAACGATATCGATTTGATCACGGCTGGAGATTCGATGCCTGCCAGGCTGAAAAATGGCTGAAGAATGCGCGCCAGAAAAGGCTCCCCCAACCAACCAAGGCCCAGGCTGGCCATTGTTATGCCGACCTGACATGCAGATAGATAGGCGTTCAGGTTGTCCTTGATTTGTCGGACGATTGTACCCCGCTTGCTGCTCCTGCCCGCCAGGGTCTGGATGTGGCTGATTCGAATTTTGACCAGGGCAAACTCAGCCGCCACAAAGAAGCCGTTCAACAGTACGAGTGCAGCGATGGCCAGCAGTTTGCCGATGAGCACCATCGGCGGGTCCCAGTGCCGCACAATTGTTTCGGCAATTGGTGCCAGAGCTTGGGGAAACACGAAACAGTTCATCTGTAACAACCCCGACGTGTCTCGCTAACGCGTCGCAAGGCGGTCTCTGGCTACAATTTACCAGCTTGCCTTGGTTACGCCAGGGATCAACCCTTGTGAAGCCAGTTCGCGAAATGTGAGACGCGACATCTTGAATCGGCGAATGAAAGCCCGCCGGCGTCCGCTGACTTCGCAACGGTTCACCACTCGCGTCGGACTCGCGTCCCGCGGCAACTGGGCCAAGCCGGCGTAATCTTTCTTCGCCTTAAGCTCAGCGCGCAAAGCGGCGTACTTTTTAGCGGTGGCGCGCTTGCGTTCATTGCGATTAATCCAGGCTTTCTTGGCCATAAAAGGCGTTGATTATAACGCCAACCTCTCAATTTGCAACGACCAGTTCCGACTTACTAGCCTAGAGCGGCGGAGCGGCGTCTCTGTTTGACCAGCACACCCGTGGACCGGCGGGCGCCATCTCGAACGGAGCCACGCTTCTGTTTTACGGCTTGTGTTCGATTCAGGCTGTCTTGCAATACTTTCACCAGATCAAGCACGTTTGTCGGTGTCGGAGCAACCGGCGCTTTCGCCGCGATCTCCTTGTGTTTTGCTTTTTGTTCGATGACCTCCATCAGCGCAGTCCGGTATTCGTCCCGATATTTTTCCGGCTTCCAAGGCTCGCTCATGCTTTCGATCAGAGCCTGCGCCATCTTAAGTTCCTTGTCTGTAACAGCGGCCTTCGAACCATTCTGGAGAACATCCGCACTCAATATTTCACTGGCAAAATGCATGAGTTCCAAAATCAGCAATAAGCCGTCCGGTTTTACAGCTGCAAGGTGTTCACGATTGCTGATGACAACCTTGGCGATACCGATCTTCCCCGTACCGCTGAGCGCTTTGTGTAAAACTGCATAGGCCTTTTCGCCACCCTTCTGCGGTTCAAGGAAGTACGGCTTGTAGAAAAACTTTGGATCCACCTGCTCCAGATCAACGAAATCAGTGATGTCGATCGAATGCGTAGACTCAATACGTACCTTTTCAAAATCCTCGTCCTTCATCACAACGTATTGGCCACGTTCGTATTCAAAACCTTTTACGATCTGATCGGCTGGAACCTCTTTGGAGTCTGCTTCCGCCACTTTCTTGTATTTGATGGGGCTAAGATCGCTGGAACGAAGCTGCCGAAAGCTAAGCTTCTCCTCGCGTGTTGCGGGATAAACTGCAACGGGGATATAAACCAGTCCGAAACTGATGCTGCCTTTCCAGGTGGGACGCATACCGGCAAATGCTTTCCCAAGGCGCTCTGCCTGTCAACTCCTGACAGCCCCTTGGGCGCGCCCTCTCAGCTCCACCGAAATTCCTTGCAAGTCGGAGAAAGAGCCTTGATGTTTGTATAAGTATGAGCCTCCTCGCCAGCTTCATGAATTTGGCTGGACCGGACTTGATCGTCATCCTGCTGATCATTCTCGTCTTATTCGGAGCGAAAAAACTGCCCGAACTCGCACGCGGGATGGGGCAAGCGGTGAAAGAGTTTCAGAAGGCGAAGGACGAGTTCAACGACGAACTGCACAAGGCTGGTAAGTCTGAAGCGGAAGTTGCCAAGCCAGAGGTCAAAGCCCCCCAATCCACGATCGCCCGAAATGACAACCAGCCGGCAAGTCTGACGCCGCCCGAAGCCAGCGCTGCAGTCGCGCCTGGCGACAAACCCGATCAGGTTTAGCTATGGTTGGGTCGTCGCGCGCGACCACATCATGCAGCGGCACGGCGTTCCTCGAACGTGTTTTGTACGTTTGACCGAACACGCAATTTACGGCAAAATCCCCGCTCATTTATGTCTGAGCCGGATTTGCGCGCCGAAATCAAGCAGATGTTGGTCAAAAATCTGATGCTGCAAGTGACCGCTGAGCAGATCGGTGACGATCTCCCGCTATTTGGCCCCGACGGTCTTGGCTTGGATTCTATCGACGCGCTGGAGTTAGTTGTAAGTATGGAAAAGACGTTTGGCGTTGGTGTGCCCAATTCGGACGTAGCCGGAAAGGCACTCCGGACTGTAAACACCATTCGCGATTACATTCTCGAAAAACGCGCAGCCGCTGCATAGGATGTGGACGGCGGCGCGCCGCCGCCGATTCGACGTGAACATTCTCTACGTAGAGAGCAGCCGCAGTTGGGGCGGCCAGGAATATCGGACCTGTCTCGAAATTAACTGGCTGAACGCACACGGTCATCAAGCATGGCTGATCTGCAACCCGGACAGCCAGGTTCATTCCAAGGCCGTCGAACTCGGCACACGCCTTGTCACAATACCACTACAGAAGCGCGTCGACCCGCTCGGTTCGTTGCGTCTGTGGAAGTTTTGCCGGCAAAACCGGATTGATTTGCTCAAGACCTATAGCTCAAAGGGCCACTGGATTTGTTTGCCACTGTACTTTTGCGGCATTCCATTGAGCCGCGCGCGCTGCGTCACCGACCCAATCGGCGGCAAAAGTCGCGCGTTTGTCTTCAAGCATGGCTGCTCACAAATCGTCGCGGATGCATCTGTCATCAAACGTCAACTGGTAGAAGAACATGGTGTCGATCCTGCAAAGATTCAGGTCATCGGTTCAGCAGTCAATCTTGAGAGGTTCAAACCTCCGCGCGACCGGGCAAAATTCCGTCGCGAGATCGGTGTCGGCGAAGAAGCTCCACTGATTGGAAATGTCGGCATGATCCGGCCTGACAAAGGACAGCTCGAACTGGTTAAAGCGGCGCACCTCGTGTTGCAAAAACATCCCGGCGCGCGCTTCGTCATTGTCGGCCAGGGCACCGGGATTTTAAAACGCGGCATCAATGTGAGGAACGCGATCGATCAAGCTGGATTAGCCGACAAAATCGTCATGGCCGGCTACCGTTGGGACACGCCGGACGTTTATGCAGCTTGCGACATGATAGTCATTGCGTCGTTGCGTACCGAAGCGTCCCCAATTGTTCTGCGCGAAGCCTTCGCCAGTGGACGTCCTGTGATCGCTACCAAAGTTGGCGATATTCCGGAAATTGTCAGACATCGCGAGAACGGCCTACTCGTCGAGCCCAAGGACCCACAGGCGCTCGCAGCCGCAATCATGGAATTCATTTCCGATCCGACACTCTCAGCTTACTGCGCAGCGAACGGTCTTCGATACGCGACCGAACATTTTTCATTCGATAGGATGATGGAAGCAAAACTCCGCGCCGATTTCGCTGTTCTCAACCAAAACGCTGGCCACGATTCGCAGGCTGTTAAATCGTTGGAGAAGAATTAATAGCGTCAATCAATTGGCGAAGACGCCCAAATCTGCCGCGAAACGGGGTGAAAATCAGCCGTGGCAATTTCGAAATCTCAAGCCCGTGTTTCTTCTCCGAAGACGAAGCACGCTGGACGATACCGCCGTGTCGCACGATGTCCGCGAACCGCATGTTCAGATCCGCAATCGCCTCTTTCGACAAACAATGATTGAGACGG
>JBLMXD010000184.1:0-6316 GCA_050257575.1 Alphaproteobacteria bacterium
CAACGTAGAGTGACCGCGGCCGGATGAGACGGTTATTATCGTGTTGCTCTGTCACATGCGCGCACCAGCCTGCTACGCGGGAGGCTGCGAACAGCGGCGTGTTCAGTTCGGCAGGAAAGCCCAGCATCCAGAACACCGGTGCGGCATAGAGATCGACGTTGGCGCAAAGCCGTTTTTCCCGCTCCATCACTTCTTCGAGCTTCTCGCAAATCGGCACCCAATTCTCTTTGCCTGTGCGTTTCCCCAGGTCGCGTGCGATCTCCCGCATCGCCGGAACGCGGGAATCGCCTTTCTTATAAACGCGATGACCGAAGCCCATGACCTTGCCTCTAGTCCCCAGCTTTTTCATTAACCACGTCTCCGCGCGATCGGGAGTCCCGATTTCCTCCAGCATCTTCATTGACTCCTCATTCGCTCCGCCGTGAAGCGGGCCTTTCAAAGTCCCAACGGCTGAGGTCACCGCTGCGTAAATGCCCGCCAGCGTAGAAGCGGTCACTCGTGCCGCGAACGTGGACGCATTGTATTCGTGGTCGGCGTAGAGATTGAAGATCGTGTCGAGCATCCGGGTCTGCCATTGCTCGGGAACTTTGCCGTTAAATTTGTAGAAGAAATTCGCAGCAAGGGTCAGCTCTGGCTTTTCCGGAAACGGTTGTTCGCCTTGCGAGATGCGCCAGCCGTCGGTGATCAATGTCGAAACGCGCGCGATCAGTCGGATCGATTTACGGATGTTCGCATCGTGCGAGTTTTCTCCCAAATCCTTGTCGAATGCGCTCAGCATCGACACGCCAGTGCGCAGCATGTCCATCGGATGCGTGTCGCCTGGCAGAAGCCGTAGCATTTCGGTTACCGGGCCAGGTAATTCGCGTTGGCTGGCGATTTGTTGTGTGAAGTCTTTTAATTGCTTCGCGTTCGGCAACTCGCCGTTAAGCAATAAATACGCGACCTCCTCGAAAGTGGCTTTTTCAGCCATCTGATGAATGTCGTAGCCCCGATACATCAATCCCGCGGCAGGATCGACCCAGCAAATCGCCGTCTCTCCGGCGATGACCCCGGCCAGTCCCGGGCTGTATTCTGGTTTTGTTTCAGTACCCATGTTGTCCGCTGATTCTAGCAACGATACGCGCCACGACAAATGGTCAGTCGCGCAAGCCTGGCCATTTTTCTGCCGTTGGATCGTAGTCCAACAGTTTGTAAAGGTCCTCACGAGTCTGCATTCGTTGTATCCAGTCTTTTTGCGTCCCGCTCTTTTTCAAAGCATGCAGAAATTCCTCGCTTGCTTTCATCGAAACGCGAAATGCGCTCTGCGGGAATATGACCAGGCGATAACCTAATTGAGCCAACTCTTGGAAGGAGAGTAGTGGGCTTTTGCCAAACTCCATCATGTTCGCCAGCAGCGGCACATCGATATTCCTGGCAAAATCACGAAACTCTTGTTCGCCTTGTAACGCTTCGGGGAAGATTGCGTCCGCGCCCGATTCGACGTACCGCTGCGCTCGGTCGATTGTTCGATCGAAATCCTCCACGGCGCGCGCATCCGTGCGGGCGATGATCATGAAATCGGGATTCCGTCGCGCCGCCACCGCTGTCTTGATTTTTTCCGTCATCTCCTTGACGTCCACGATCGATTTCCCGGCGAGATGTCCGCAGCGTTTCGGAAATTCCTGGTCTTCAATGTGGCAACCTGCCAGACCGGCTGCTTCCAGTTCACGGATCGTGCGCGCGACATTTTCGGAACCCCCAAAGCCGGTGTCCGCGTCGACGATTGCAGGAATCCTTACCGCCATGGCGATGTACCCGGCAAGGCGCGCTACTTCCGTTAGTGTTAGCAGACCGATATCGGGAACGCCCGCAGTCGCGTTCGCCATCCCGGCGCCACTGATATACAACGCTTCAAATCCCGCTCGTTCTGCTTGCCTGGCCATGGCTGCGTTCGGCACGCCGGGCATGATCACTGCGCCTTTCGCAATCAATTCACGCAGTTGAGCGGGTTTCGTTTTCATTGTCATTCGAGTGAATTGGAAGAATCTCTAATTATTTCTTTTCCGGCATCTCCAGCGCCTGCATCAATTCGTCGACGTTTTTCGCTTCATCCAATTTCCACGCAAGGTCGATGATCTTTTTTGCTCGATCGTTGCCAATGATTCTCTCGACAAGCCCGCGGAATTTTCCTTCCACTGCTGAATCCTTAAGCCGATTTTTTGCGTGGCCCAGAGGAAAATCGACTCGCCGGGTCAATCGCCGACCATCGGCGAGAGCAACGTGCACAATGTTTGCCTGTGCATCCGGGTACATCGCGCTCAATTCTGCATTCCGTTCCACCTTCACATTCTCCAGAAACTTCCACACCTCGGGATCTTTGAAGCGTTCCGGATCGAACTGGCGATCTGTGATTTCGCCATCAATCAGCGCGATGGCCGTGATGTAAGGCAAACTGTGGTCAGCCGTTTCGCGTGTCTTAGGCTTCCATTTCTCCGGTTCGCTTCCGATGATGTCTACCGAAGCGTCGTGACTCTCGATCACAACGCCTTTAATTTTCGAAAGATCATCAATCTGGCCTCGCAGAAAAAGCGCCGCTTCAATTGCGCTCTGGCTGTGATATTCCGCGGGCCAATATTTGATGCTCGTGTTCAAAATCATCGAGGGCGCCCCCTTAAATTTCTCGCCGACATCGCCCAGTGAGACACCGAGTTGTTTTTCAAATCCCATTTCGCCTTCGAAAATAGGCGCGGGTCCGGTCATTCCATGACTTGCAAGGAGCGCAGAGAAAACGCCATGGCGTGCTGCGTTCGCGAACGCCACGCCTTTCCAGTGCGAGAGTTCGCCCGCGCGCGCTTGTCGCATGGCTGCGCCGGCTACACCGGCGATGTTTACTGCGTGCCTTGTCTTTTCCGGATCGAGTCTCATCAAGCGCGCACATGCGAGCGCTGTCGAGAACGTCCCGTAGGTGACATGGTCCCAGCCGCGTGCGCGAATACTTGCCGCGTCGCACAAGCGGCATTGCACTTCGTAGGCAAGAGCGATTGCAGTAATCAGTTCGGGGCCACTGGCGCCCACGCTTTCCGCAACTGCCAGCGCTGCGGAAATATTGTCGCTGGGGTGGGCTGGTTCCTTCGAGAGATACGTATCGTTAAAATCAAAGTATCGAATGCCGCAGCCGTTGGCGAACGCTGCCCAGTCCGGCGGCGCCTTGTGGTCGGTGCCAATGATTGTGGATCCGTGTTTCGCCGAGAAATCCGCGGCCACTCGTCGCGCGATCGCAAACGGTTGTTCTTTCCAGGCTCCAAGTGCGCAACCTAACGAATCGATTACGCGTCGTTTCACTTCATGCACCACTTCCTTTGAGAGATCCTCAAACTGCAGAGCGCAGGCGTAATCAGCGAGTTTATGAGCAAGCGTCGTTTTCATTGAAAAATTGAGATTCCAATCTGCCGATGAATCGCGGTGGAGCAAGAGGAGTGCAAAAACCTCCGCCGGACCGTCGGGAAACAGACTGGCGCCGGTCAATGCGGCGGGTTTTTCGGAGCCGCGACTTCCGACATCGATTTCAGCATTCGCCCGAGATCGCTGTTGGTTGAAATGACCGCGGTTGTGTCTTTTTCAAAAGCGGCGCGCATGACGTCGAGACTTCGTAGAAACGTATAGAGCTCCTGCGCGTCCGGCGCGCCGAATGCTCCGGCATAGATCGCTGCCGCTTCCGCGTCGGCTTTACCTTCGGTCTCAAGTGCAATCTTTGTGGCATTAGAACTGATCGAAGCGACATCGCTTTCCTTTTGCCCGTTGATGTTCGCCGCTTCGCCGCGCCCCTCGGAGCGGAACCGTGCGGCGATTTGGTGCCGCTCACTCGACATGCGCTCGATGATTTTCTCCGCTACCGCCGGATTGTATTTGCTGCGCTTGAAACGTTCGTCGAGCAATTCGATTCCAAAGTCGGCGATCTTTTGCCGGGTGCGCTCGCTGATCTGCTTCTCGATTTCGCCGCGTCCAAATTCGATATCGGGAATTGTGGTGGGCAGAACCGTGCCGGTTTTCTCGAGCTCCTCATCGCGCACAGGCTTCCGTCCCTTGGTTACACGAATAATTTCCACCAGGTCGTGAGTGGCGACAGCAGTGCGCGTTTCGCTGCCCAGGATATCGTCCAGACGCGACAACGCGCTCCGCTCGTCGTTGAGCCGGTTGTAGTACAGCATCGGATCGCTGATGCGCCACCGGGCGAAACAATCGACGATGATGTAGAGCTTGTCCTTGGTTGGACATTCGGTAGGCGGCCCGTCCCAGGCCAGGATGCGTTTGTCGAACCGCTGTAATTTGTCGATTACCGGCAGCTTCATCTTCAAGCCCGGCGTCGTGATGGTGCGAACGATTTTGCCGAAACGCGTGATGATCACCGTTTCATATTGCGGCACCACAAAGAGCAGTGTTCCCCATTTGAGTCCTGTCAAAATGAAAAGGATGCCGAGGATCGACATGATCGGGCTTTGCAGAAAACGTACCGCAGCTGATACGGCAGCAGGGCGCGGAGTTACGTCGATCACGTTCACGGCGACCCTTTCGATTCCCCTGGCGTTTGAAGCGGCAACGTCTGGAGAATGTTCTTTAGGCTATCGTCGACGATGATTTTTTTTTGCAAGCTCGGGAGGATGGCTTGCATCGCTTCGAGATAAAGTCGTCGCCGCGTGACTTCAGGCGCCTTGCGATACTCGGCGAGCAATAGCGAAAACTTTTGCGCTTCGCCTTTGGCCTCGTTTACCCGGCGAAAGGCGTACGCTTCGGCCTGCTTTTCGCGCTCTTTCGCCTGGCCGCGCGCATTGGGAACGGCATCGTTGTACACCGCCCATGCCTGGTTGATTGCTGTTTGCTTTTCCTGTTGCGCCTGATTGACGTCGTTGAATGCTGCCTGCACGGCTGGTGGGGGGCGAACGCTCGTGAGCTGCACCTGTTGAATCTGAATTCCCAAATCGTATTGCGAACAGAGATCGGCTAAACGTTTCAGCGTCGATGTCTCAATATCGTGACGTCCAATGGTGAGCACTTCGTCCACCGTCCGGTCGCCAATCACTTCGCGCATCACGCTTTCCGAAAGATCGCGCAACGTTTTCTCCGGTTCGCGCGCGCCAAACAGATACATTCTTGGGTCAGTAATCCGATATTGCACCACCCATGGCACAAGGGCGGTGTTTAGATCGCCGGTGATCATTGTCTCGGTTTCCTCCGGCTGCGGATCGCCCTGATACATGTTCGTCGCGCCGGGAGTCGAAAAACCGAACTCGAGTTTTTGCAAACGTTGCGTTGGTACGATGTGGATCTCGTCGACGTACGGAATGGCATAGGTCAAACCGGGATTCACGATGTCGTGATAAGCGCCGAAACGTGTCCTCACCCCGACAGAGTTTGCAGGTATAGTCATGAACCCGAACAGCAGCGTAAAGATCATGGCGGCAATCCCTATGCACGCGATGACACCAAGTATCAGGCGCAACGGTTTAATGGGAAGATGTTCGGCAACCTCTGCCTTCTGCATACCAGTATCCATTTGATTCAAAACCTGTCGCCGAGCGCAAGCTGAATCCTTCGATACCGCGTGGCCGGCGCTCTCCCCCTAAGGATTTGACTCGCCGCAGATGCACTCGAAAACTGATCCATGAATATGAGAAACACGATCTTGTCAGCGATCATTTGTCTTGCGACGTTCCCATGCATGGCGGCAACCGGATCTGAAACACAACCCGAAGTCGGAAAGCCTGCGCCGGATTTCAGTCTCACCACAGGCGATGGTTCGCAGGTGAGCTTGAAGGATTTCCGCGGTAAATGGGTGGTTCTCTATTTTTATCCCAAAGATTTCACCAGCGGTTGCACGATGGAGGCGCGCAATTTCCAGCGCGACCTCGCGAAATACGGTGACGCCGGCGCAGTCATTCTCGGGGTGAGCGTCGATACCGCGCAATCACACAAAGATTTTTGCGCCAAAGAAGGGCTTAACTTCAAATTACTTGCCGACCCCGATGCGAAAGTGTCCACTGAGTACGGTTCAGTGATGGATTACAAGGGTCAGAAACTCGCTGCGCGCAATACATTCATCATTAATCCCGATGGAAACATCGCCAAGGTGTACACCGGCGTGAAGCCCGCCGACCACAGCGAACAGGTGCTTAAAGATCTGGCTGAGTTGAAAAAGAGTTAACGTAGTGTCTGGCGACGAGATTGTGACCGCAATTCAGAGCGGTAAGCAGCTTCGCACCGCCTAGCGTTTGTGCCGGCTGAGTTCCTGCAATAACTCGATCTGGATCTGTTGAATCTCGAACAGGCGGTTGTATTGCCG